>JBFJQO010000176.1:0-5644 GCA_041616535.1 Woeseiaceae bacterium
ATCCCCTCTTGTTCTTATTTGGCAGTCACGCCAACGGCATGCCTTGAGGACAGTATAACCGAGTCGGCGTGCGATGCGCTCGAGGGGAGGATCGTCTAGTCGAAAACCTCGGGCCGCATATGGGGAAACAGCAGCACGTCGCGGATCGACGGGGAATCGGTCAGCAGCATGACGAGACGGTCGACACCGATGCCGATCCCGGTCGTCGGCGGCATGCCGTATTCGAGCGCGCGGATGTAGTCGTGGTCGAACGACATCGCTTCGTCGTCGCCGGCCTTCGCCGCCTCGACCTGTGCCCTGAAGCGCTCGGCCTGCTCCTCGGGATCGTTGAGCTCCGAAAAACCGTTGGCGATCTCGCGGCCCGCGATGAACAACTCGAAACGGTCCGTGACGAACGGGTCCGCGTCGTTCTTGCGTGCGAGCGGTGAAACCTCGGCCGGATACTGTGTGATGAAGGTCGGTTCGCGCAGCTTTGCCTCGCAGGTGTCGTCGAAAATCTCGGTTTGCAGTTTGCCGGGACCGTAATTTTCCTTCACGGGGGCACCGAGTTTCTCGCACCAGCCCGCGAGGTAGTCGCGGTCGCGGATCTTCGCCATGTCGAAGTCCGGGTTGTGCTTCCCGACGGCCTCTTCGACCGTCATGCGCGCGAATTTCTTCCCGAAATCGTATTCCTCGCCCTGGTAGGTCACGATCGTCGTGCCGTTCACGGCCTCGGCCATGCCGTGCAGCATGGCCTCGGTCGTGTCCATCCAGTCGTTGTAGTCGGCGTACGCGCGGTATGCCTCCATCATCGTGAACTCGGGATTATGTTGCGTTGACACGCCCTCGTTTCGGAAATTGCGGTTGATCTCGTAGACGCGGTCGAAGCCGCCGACGATCAGTCGCTTGAGGTTCAGCTCCGGCGCAATACGCAGGTAGAGCGGCATGTCGAGCGCGTTGTGGTGCGTCGTGAACGGGCGCGCGATTGCGCCGCCCGGCGTCACCTGCATCATCGGCGTCTCGACCTCGAGGAAATCGAGCGACTCGAGAAAGCCGCGCATGTAGCTGATGATCTGCGAACGCTTGCGGAAGACCTCGCGGCTGGGCTCGTTGATGATGAGATCCACGTAGCGCTGCCGGTAACGCGTTTCCTGGTCCGACAGGCCCGCCCACTTTTCGGGCAGGGGGCGCAACGACTTGGTCAGCAGGCGCAGCGTACCGGCCATGACCGTCAGCTCGCCCGTGTTCGTACGAAACAGCACGCCCTGCGCGCCCACGATATCGCCGACGTCCCACTTCTTGAACGTCTGGTAGACGCCCTCGGGCAGCCGGTCGCGCTCGAGCCGCACCTGGATTTGCCCCGAGCGATCCTGCAGCTTGATGAAACTCGCCTTGCCCATGACGCGTTTCGCCATCATGCGGCCGGAAACCGACACCTCGATCTTTTCCTCGTCGAGTGCGACCTTGTCGTGCGCCTCGAAGGTGCGGTGCAGTTCCTCGGCGATCGCATTGCGGCGGAAGTCGTTCGGGAACGCGTTGCCCTGCTCGCGCAACGCAGCCAGCTTCGCGCGCCGTTCGGCAATGAGCTTGTTCTCGTCGGGCTTGTTCTTGTCGTCAGTCAATGTCCTACAGTCCCTGTTTCAGGCTGGCTTCGATGAACGCGTCGAGACCGCCGTCGAGCACGGCCTGAGTGTTACCGGTTTCAACGCCGGTACGCAAATCCTTGACGCGACTCTGGTCGAGCACGTAGTTGCGAATCTGGCTGCCCCAACCGACGTCGGCTTTGCCTTCCTCGACCGCGGCGGCGGCCGCGCGGCGTTCCTGCAATTCCATCTCGTAGAGCTTCGCCTTGAGCTGGTTCATCGCCGTTGCCTTGTTCTTGTGCTGCGAGCGGTCGTTCTGGCATTGCACGACGATATTCGACGGCATGTGCGTGATGCGCACGGCCGATTCGGTACGGTTGACGTGCTGACCGCCGGCACCGCTCGCGCGGTACACGTCGATGCGCAGGTCCGACGGATCGATCTCGATGTCGATGTCGTCATCGACCTCGGGAGACACGAACACGGACGCGAACGACGTGTGCCGGCGATTGCCCGAGTCGAATGGCGACTTGCGCACGAGGCGGTGCACCCCGGTTTCCGTGCGCAGCCAGCCGTACGCGTACTCGCCGATCACGTGGACCGTCGCGCTCTTGATGCCGGCGACTTCACCGGCCGACGCCTCGATGACTTCGGCCTTGAAGCCGTGCGCCTCGGCCCACCTGAGGTACATGCGCAGAATCATTTCGGCCCAATCCTGCGCCTCGGTGCCACCCGCGCCCGACTGGATGTCGACGTAGGCACTGTTGGCGTCCATCTCACCCGAGAACATGCGCCGGAACTCGAGGCCCGCGACGCGTTGCTCGAAGCGCTCGAGGTCGCGGACGACCTCGCCGACCGTTTCGTCGTCGCCCTCCTCGAGGGCCATCTCGAGAAGCTCGCCGGCGTCGTTGAGGCCGATCGCCAGTTCGTCGAGACCGACGACGACGTTTTCGAGCTGCGCGCGCTCCTGCCCAAGCGCCTGGGCGCGCTCGGGTTCGTTCCAGACATCGGGTTGTTCGAGCTCGCGCTGAACTTCGGTCAGGCGCTCTGCCTTGCCGTCGTAGTCAAAGATACCTCCTCAACGCATTCGAGCGTTCGTTGAGGTCGGTGATCGTCTGTTTGATCTGGGTGGTTTCCATGTTTCTAGAGTGCCGCAATCTGCTCCACGACGAGCTGGGGATTTTCGAAGCCGCGATACTCGTTGACGTCGAGCCGAAACGCAAGTTGCACGACGCCGCGGTAGGACGGACCCGCCTGGTTGAACGCGATCGCATCGACGACGTCGCCGCCGCCGGCCGGCCGCAACCTGAGCTTGAGGTGGTTGCCGCCGACGACGCGTTGCTCGACGACCGAGAAGTCACCGCACCATACGGGCTCGGGGAATCCGGAGCCCCAGGGCCCGGCGTCGCGCAAGGACCGCGCGAAACCGAGGTTGATCGCGTCGCCTGGAAGCGGCCCGTCGGTGACGATGGCGCCGCTGAAATCGGCGTTTGGGTAGAGCCGCCCCATTTGCGCCGCGACGACGCGCCCGAACTCGCCGTAGTCGGCTTCGGCGATCGTCAGGCCGGCCGCCATCGCATGACCGCCGAACTTGATGATCAGGTCCGGACGGACGGCATGCACGGCCTCGAGCAGGTCGCGTACATGCACGCCCGGAATCGAGCGCGCCGACCCCTTGAGCAACTCGTCGTTTTCCCGCGCGAACGCGATCACGGGACGGTGGCAGCGCTCCCGGACGCGCGCTGCGATCAGGCCGACGATGCCCTGGTGCCACTCCGCGTCGTAGACGCAGACGCACTCGGGCCAGCGCTTGGAGCCCAGCTTGTCGACGTAGGCGAACGCCTGGTCGCGCATCGTCGCCTCGATGTCGCGTCGCTCGTTGTTGATGCGGTCGAGGAGTTGCGCGGCATCGGCCGCTTCGCCCGCGTCGTCGGTCAACAGGCACTCGATGCCGACCGAGATGTCCTCGAGCCGGCCCGCGGCGTTGATGCGCGGCCCGACTGCGAAACCGAGGTCGGTACTGACGCAGCGGGCCGCCTGCCGGCCCGACTGCCGCAGAATCGCCTCGATACCCGCCACCGATTGCCCGGCGCAGATGCGCTGCAACCCCTGGTGCACGAGGATGCGGTTGTTGAGATCGAGCGGCACGACGTCGGCGACCGTGCCGAGCGCGACGAGATCGAGGTATTTCGCGGGCACACGCGCCGCGCCTTCGACGCCCTGCTCCTGCAACATGCGCCCGACGCGCGCCATCAGGTAGAACGCGACGCCGACCCCCGCGAGCGCCTTGCTCGGGAAGCGGCTGCCCGGCAGGTTCGGGTTGACGATGACGGCGGCCTGCGGCAATTCGTCGCCGGGCAGGTGATGGTCCGTGACGAGCACGGGGATGCCCAGCGCGTTCGCCTCGGCAACGCCAGTGATACTCGAGATGCCGTTGTCCACCGTGATCAGCAGGTCGGGAGAGCGTTCCGCCGCGACCCGCACAATCTCGGGCGTCAGGCCGTAACCGTAGTCGAAGCGGTTCGGGACCAGGTATTGCACATCGGCGAAGCCGAACGTGCGCAGGCAGCGCAGCAGCAGCGCCGTGCTGGTTGCGCCGTCGACGTCGAAGTCGCCGACGACGATGATCCTTCGATCCCGGTTCGCGATGACGAGTCCCGCTGCTTCGTCGATGTTCTCGAGCGCGCTGACCGGCGCCAGGTTGGCGAGACCGTAGTCGAGTTCGCGCGCCTGCCTGAGACCGCGCATCGCGTACAGCCGCGCGTGCAACGGATCGATGTCGCCGAGCGCCGCGACCGCATCGGGCGGCGGCATCGGCCGGGTAATGACGGGTCTCGCGCTGCGCACGGCTAGTCCAGCAGCTCCGCGTCGCGCACCCAGAACTTCAATGTACGGGCCGACCGGACCTCGGCGCGCACACCGTCCCGGAACAGCAGGATCAGGCGGCTGACCCGTTTGGCACGCAACAGCTCGCGCAATTCCTCGAGATATCGATGCAGCGTCTCGCGGCGCCGGTCGTTCAGCGGCGTGACCGCGACGAAGCCGCGCAGCGACGCCTCCGCGCACGCCGCGAACGTCCCGGGCCAGTAGTCGCTGACGGCCGTTGCACTTTCCCAGTAGCCGGTCAGCAACGGGTCGTCGGCGAACAACGGCGGCTGTGGCCGCGTAGTTTTTTCCGGCGCCGTGCCGCCGCCCCAGAGCCACAGCGAGTTGACCGGCTGCAGGCCTTCCTCGACGCGGCGCTGGTTGACCTCGTGCTCGTGCAGCGCCATCTCGATCTCGCTGAGGATGTTCCTGTGCATTTGCGTGTAGTCGCCCGTGGGCAGGAACTGGCCGGGCTCGCGCTGGTCGACGACATAGGCCGGGACCGACGACGTCGAGATCGGCTGCCCCGCCCGCAGGTAGCCGTTCGAACCGAGGCGGATGAAGCCGAACTTCTGGTCGCCCGCGAGCGTCGTCTGCAGATGATCGAACAACAGCCTCAGGTCCCCTGCCGGAATCCCGGTGAGCTGCAGCGCATGCAGCCACAGGTGATCGAGCCGGGGCTCGAGGTAAACCGGGTCGGCGGCCGCGATCCACGCGGTCGGCCGATCGCCGGTCTGGCCCCACATGCGCAGCGCGGCAAGACCCTCGTCGGAATACGGCAACCCCAGTTCGTCCGTGATGCGGTGCAGCATCTCCCGCGGTTCCGGCTCCGCGGTGAGCTCTGACTGCGCCAGCCACGCGCGCAGCGACTTGTCGTCGAGCCTGCCGCCGCGCACCGGCGGCAGCACGACGATTGCCGCATTTTTGTCATATGATGCATCCACGTGTGGGCGTCGATGTTAAGGGAAGCGCTGTTGAAATTCACAAGAGAATTATCGGCCCGGCTCGTGATTCGTCGCGTTTCCGCGACGTCCATCCTTATCAACGAAGACCTGCACGAAGAATCCATCGCGTTAACGCACGAGGCCGTCATCGGCGCCTGGCCCGGAACGCCCGTTGCGGATCTCACGATCGCGCATTTCGACGGGGTGCTCGGTGAGGCACCCGAGATCGTGTTGCTCGGAACGGGCGCGGCGAACGTCTTCCCCCCGCGCGAA
>JBFJQO010000177.1:0-5643 GCA_041616535.1 Woeseiaceae bacterium
CAAGGAGGCCGCCTTCGCCGGCGTGCGGGTTGAGGCCGCAGACCACGATTTCGGGGTCCTCGATACCGAAGCGGTCGCGCAGGTCGGCGTGCAACGTGCGCAATACGCGCCGCAGGATATCGGACGTCAGGTAATCGGCGACCTCGCGCAGCGGCAGGTGCGTGCTCGCGAGGGCGACACGCAGGTCTCCGGCTACGAGCATCATGACGGGCTCGCCGCCCGTCACCTCTGCGAGGAATTCGGTGTGGCCGGTAAACCGGACGCCGCTGTCGGCAATGACGCGCTTGGAGAGCGGCGCGGTAACGAGTGCGGCGAACTCGCCGCTCAGGCAGCCCTCGGCTGCCCGGCGGAGCCCCGCGAGCAGCGTTGCGGCGTTGGCTGGATTCGGCTTGCCGGGTTCGACGCTGGCCGGAAACGGCGTGTCGATGACATCGAGCCGCGCGTCGATGAGACGGCGATCGCCGACAATGACGAGGCCGTCCCGGTGCGGCGTGCCGACCAGCGCGTTACAGAGCTCCGGGCCGACGCCGGCCGGCTCGCCCGCGGTTACGACAAGAGGTACGCCGCGAGCCACACTAGATGCGCTTCTCGACGAATGCCCCGTCGCGAAGCCGCTGCATCCATTGTTGCGATTCCTGGTCCATCTTGCTGTTGCGAATCTTGAGGTCGCAATTGCGTTTTTTCAGGTCTTCCGTGTTGTCGTACACCCGGCGGTCGGTGACTTCGAGAATGTGCCAGCCGAACTGCGTGCGGAACGGTTCCGAGACCACGCCGATCTCGCTGTTCGCGATGACTTCCTCGAACTCGGGCGCGTACGTGTCGGGGCCGGCCCACCCGAGTTCGCCGCCGAGGTTGGCCGACCCGGGATCGTCCGACAGCAACTTGGCCTGCTCGCCGAAATCGCCGCCGGCGCGGATCTTCTCGAGCGCATCTTCAAGACGCTGTTTTGCGGTGGCGTCGTCGATGATCTCGTCGGGCATGACGAGGATGTGGCGGACGTTGGCCTGGTTTACTTCGCTGCGCTCGACGGCGCTGCGCAGGTTGTCGACACGCACGATGTGGAAACTGCTCGCTGCACGGATCGGCTCCGAGACGTCGCCTGCTTTCATGTCCTGCAGCACGTCGACGAACAGCGTCGGTACCTGCTGTCCCTGCATCCAGCCGAGCGAACCGCCTTCGAGCGCAGTCGGGCCCGCCGAGTGGCGCACGGCCATCTCGCGGAAATCGGCCCCGTTCCGGATCTGGTCGTAAATCTGCTTTGCCAGCGCTTCGACTTCGGCGATCTGCGCGGCGCCGGCCGACTCCGGCAGCGTGAGCAGAATATGCGACAACTCGTACTCGGAGTTGACGACCACGTTGCCTTCGAGGTCGGCAATGCATTGCTGGATCTCGCGTTCCGTGACGTTGATACTCTGGCCGACGTCGATTCGGCGCAATTGTTCGATCGTGATCTCGTCGCGCAGCGAACGGCGGAATTCGGCATAGTCGAGGCCGTCCCGTGCCAGCAGAGCCGGCATGTCCTCGAACGCCACGCCGTTCTGCTGGGCGAGTGCGGCGATCGACTGGTTGAGCATCTGGTCCGAGATCCGCAGCCCGATGCGCTCGGCGCGTTGCAGCTGGACCTCCATCAGGATCAGGCGCTCGAGCACCTGCTCCTCGAGCACGTCGGGTGGCGGCAACTGGATGTCGGAATCCCGGGCGCGTTGTGAAATCGACGCGATCTGGCTGCGCAGCTGGCTCTTGAGCACGACGCCTTCGTCGACGATCGCGGCGATCCCGTCCAGGAAATCGCCCGTCTCGGAGAGCTCGTCGGCGACGGCGACGGGCGCAGCCACCAATGCGGCCGTTGCGCATAAGATACTGACTTTCAACAAGTTTTTCTACCGTAGGTCTGCGGAATAGCCAAGAATACCACGTTCGAGCAGCTTGTCGGCCGCGGTGCCGACACTCGTCATTCCCTTCAGTACCAGTTGCAGACCGAATGACGAATCCCGAGTTCCATCGCGCTTGGAAATGTGGCGACGCGACACGAGCCGCAGACCCCAGCAGCAGCTCTCGTACTCGAGGCCGAAGAACTGCTCGAGCGCTTCCTGATCGCGAAACGAAAAGTTGTAACGCCCGACGAAATTCCACTGCGTGGACACCGGCCACGACCACGACAGGTCGCCCTGTTCCAGAGAATCGCGGCGAAATCGGTAGGCCAGGTTCAGGATCTTGTTGCGGGCCGGGCTGTACTGCAAACGCGCCTCCGACTTGGTCGTGCCATCGTCGCCCGTGCCCCACTGGTGGCCGAGGTCGAAGTTGACATTCTCGAGCAACAGGAAGCGCAACTGGGCGATGTAATCGGATGTCTCGACGGTCGATGCGGTACGGTCGGGCAGGGTGACGTTGCGATCGCTGAAGTAGCGCGTCTGGCCGATCGTTGCGGTCATGAGTTCGCGGCCCGTCGCAATGTCGAGAACGCGCGACGTGATACCCGCACTGAGCTGCTCGGTATCGCCGATGCGATCGACACCGAGGAAACGGTTCTTGCGATACAACTGGACGAGATTGATGTCCGGCATGATCGTGTCGAACACCGGCAACCCATCCTGGTCGCGGAACGGAATATTGACGTACAACAGGCGCGGCTCGAGTGTCTGGATGCGCCGTGCGTTGGCCATCGAACGTTCGAGGACGAGCCCGACGTCCACGCTCGAGATCGGCACGGTGCGCGACGGGTCCGTCGTCTCGCCCGGCAACGTGTTCGACAGTTCGTAACGCGTGTAGTCGAGTGCGACGGCCGGTTTGACGAACCACCCCGGCTTACCGAGATCGAGTTCCAGGGACGGCGATGCATTGACGCGCCAGCCCGTAATCCCCGTGTCGCGATCGAAGTTCACGACTTCACTGTCGAGGCCGAGCCGGACGACGCCGACCGGCCAGTTGGCATTGACGAGCAGCTGCGGGACGCGGCGGTAGGGCTTATCGACGGGTCGGATCGCGTCGTCGATGGTCTGGTAATCCTGGGCCTGCGCAAACAACGACAGGCGATCGGAGTAATAGTCGAAGCGCACATGGCGGTCGAGGTGCGTGATACTCGACACGCTCAGGCTGCCGCCGAGGTCCTCGAAGTACTCGCTGTCCGACACCTCGCGAAAGTCGATGCGGCTGCGCCAGCCATTGTTCCGGATCGTGCGATGCTCGAAGCGCACCTGGTGTCGCGATCGATTGACCTCGTTGTCGTCGGGCAGGTAGTCGCCCGAGATCGACCCTTCGTTGCGGCGGGTCAGGTAGCGAAACTGCGTAGCGACCTGCAGGCCGCGGCTCGTGAGCAATCGCGGGGTGATCGTCGCGTCGTAATTGGGTGCGATGTTGAAGTAGTAGGGTACGCGAATCTCGTTGCCGCCGCGGCCCGTGCTGCCGATCTCCGGGGTCAGCACGCCCGACTTGCGTGCGTCACCGATCGGGAAGGACATGTAAGGCAGGTACAGGATGGGGACGTTCATGAAGCGCAGTTTCATGCCCTTTGCCGTGCCGATCCCCTCGCGTGTGTCGAGCTCGATCGACTTGCCCTGTAACAGCCAGTCTTCGTCGTCGGGCGGGCAGGTCGTGTACTCGACACCGTCGAGCGTCAGCGTGCCGCTTTCGTTGATCTCGAGGGCTTCGGCGGCACCGCGTGCATTGTCGCCGCCGAGCGAAAACTCCGCGCCCTCGAAGCGGATGCGTCCCATGTCGTAGCCGAACTCGGCCGAACGGCTCAGGATCTGCGTGCGCGGGTCTTCGTAGCGGACGCCGCCCTCGAGATACAGGGCACGCTGATCGGGATCGAAGCGCGCCGTGTCCGCGCCCGCGATCTTGTCGTCGCGCCGCAACAGTACGCCGCCCGACATGACGGCAGCCGGCTTGTCCCCGACTTGCGCCTCGAACCGCCCGGCCTCGAGCTGGATCGTCCGCGGGTTGTCCAGGACGATCGTGCGTAACGGTGAATCGACGGCGACGGGCCTGCCGATCGACGTCTCGCAGGACAGCTCGTCGGCCCCGTACGTAGAGGTAGCGGCCAGCAGCGAGCAGGCGAGAATAGTCGGTTTGGCGGACAAAACAGTGTTCGGGTCAGCTGTGGGCCGGGGCTTGCGGGAACGGGATGTTATCAAGCATGGGTATTTGTTACCTTCGCACAGATTATAAGGTGCTTCAACGCGTTACGGAGAGCCGACATCGAGAGCCAGAACGTCCCGGCCGACACCCGCCTGGCCGACCTGATCGCCTGGACCCGGGGCATCGAAGCCGTTGCCGGCAGCGAACCGGTACCGGCCTCGGGCGATGCGAGTTTCCGCCGCTATTTTCGATTGCAGGCGGGCGGGACAAGTTTCATCGCGATGGACGCGCCGCCGGCGCAGGAAGACAGTCGGCCGTTCCTGCGTGTCGCCGGTTACCTCGAGACCATGCAGTTGAATGCACCGCGCGTCCTCGATGTCAACCTGGACGACGGGTTCCTGCTCATGACGGATCTTGGCACGCGGCAATACCTCGAAGAACTCGAGAGAGACGCGTCGATGGCGCCGGTGCTGTACCGCGACGCGCTCGCTGCGCTCATGACGCTGCAGAGGCGCGGTGCGGCCCACCAGTCGCTGCTGCCGCCTTACGACGAAAAGCTGCTGCGTTTCGAGCTCTCGCTGTTTCACGACTGGCTGTGCGGCACGCACCTGGGCATCGATTTCGATGATGAGGAAGAAGCGGCATGGCAACGGTGTTGCGACCTGCTCGTGGCGAATGCGCTCGAGCAACCGCAGGTCTTCGTGCATCGTGATTACCATTCGCGCAATCTCATGGTCACGGACACGGACAACCCCGGCATTCTCGACTTCCAGGATGCCGTCGAAGGCCCATTGACCTACGACCTCGTGTCGTTGCTCAAGGATTGCTACGTGAAGTGGCCGGCCGGGCAGCTACGGCAATGGGCGCTCGATTTCTACAACAGCCTCGAACCCGCGATGCGGGAACGCGTCGACGAGGAACAGTTCCAGCGCTATTTCGATTTGATGGGCGTGCAACGTCACCTGAAAGCGGCGGGCATCTTCGCGCGACTGAATCACCGCGACGGCAAGCCCGGTTACATGCTCGACATTCCGCGCACGCTCTCGTACATCGTCGATCTCGCACCGCGCTATGAAGAACTCGCGTTCCTCGTCGAGCTGATCGAGGCGCGCGTGCTGCCGGGGCTCGAAGAGTGAGAGCGATGGTCCTCGCGGCCGGCCGCGGCGAAAGACTGCGGCCCCTGACGGATAATCTGCCCAAAGCGCTCGTCGAGGTGCGGGGCGAAAGCCTGCTCGAGCGGCACCTGCGTAACGTGCAGGCCGCCGGGATCAGGAACGTCGTCATCAACCTGGGCTGGCTGGGTGAGAAGATCGTAGAACGTGTCGGTTCCGGCGAACGATTCGATCTCGACGTTGCATACAGCGACGAACGCGGCGATGTTCTCGAAACCGGCGGCGGCATTCACAAGGCACTGCCGCTGCTCGGCGACAAACCGTTCCTCGTCATCAATGCCGACATCTACACGGACATGCCGGTACCCGACATATCGCTCGCCGACGATCATCTCGGCCACCTCGTGCTCGTGCCGACGCCGGATTACCGTGAGCGCGGCGATTTCGATCTCGA
>JBFJQO010000178.1:0-5623 GCA_041616535.1 Woeseiaceae bacterium
AAGGTCAGCGCATCGCGGTGCGGGTCGTGCAGGGTCCCCGTGTCACTCGGCTCGCCGTCGTAATGATGCGGCTCGACGTTCGAATAGCTTCCCGGTAACAGCACGCCGTCGACATGCGCGAGCAATGCCTCGAGATCGAGCATGTCCGACAGCACCGGTATGATCAGCGGCACGGTATCGGATGCCTGCGCAATGGCGGCGAGGTACTTCTCGCCGACCATGTGGAATGGTTGCTCCGTGTATTCGCGGCGGTCCGCCGGAATACCGACGATCGGTTTGCGGCGCATGATTCAGCTCGCCTCTGCCTTGCGACCGATCACCCGCAACACGGCGGCGAGAATGCCGATGCCGACGAGAATCGAGATCCACGGCGACAGGCCGAAACCGCCCGGAATCGTCCCGACGGTCAGACCGACGATGCCAACGAGCATGGCGTAAGGCAGCTGCGTGCGGACGTGTTCGATGTGATCGCAGCCGCTCGCGATCGAGGACAATACGGTCGTGTCCGAGATCGGCGAGCAGTGGTCACCCCAGACGGCGCCGCCGAGGACACATGCGACCGACGAGTACATGATGTGCAAGCCAGTATCGTCGGCAGTGCCGCTGGCGCCCATGACCGCCCACGACAACGGGATGATCAGCGGCATCAGGATCGCCATCGTGCCCCAGCTCGTGCCCGTCGTGAACGCGGTGATCGCCGCCAGGATGAACACGATGGCCGGGATCAGCGCAACCGGCAGTGAGTCGGCCAGCAAGGTGACGAGGTACGAGGCCGTGTTCAGGGTCGCGGTCAGGTCTGCGAGCGACCAGGCCAGCACGAGAATGATCATGCCGAACAAAGTCGCGCGCAGGCCGCCGTACCAGGCGTCCACGGTCTCATGGATCGTCAGGATCCGTTGCCCGATCGACATTGCGGCGGCGACCAGCACGCCGACGAACGACGAATACATCATCGAGCGGTAGGGACTCGTCGACTCGAGAATCTCGATCATCGTGTCGCCCTCGCCGAGCATGACCAGGCTGATCAGCAGCGCAACGACCAGCGTGATGATGGGCACGAAAGCATTGATCGCGCGCAACGGAATCTTGTCCTTCGCCGCCAGTTCGTCGCCGTGAATGGAGGGCAGCTCCTCGACCGTTTCGGGTTTCACCTTGCCGTTGCGTGCGCGCTTCTCGGCCGTCAGCATCGGTCCGAAGTCCCGTCCGCTGGCCGAAATCATGAGCACGAACACGATCGCGAGGATCGGGTAGAAGCTGTAGGGCACGGAATAGATAAAGACCGAGTAGGCCTGGATGTGCGACAACTCGTCGATCGACGCAAGCGCCTGGTCGACGAGCCCGATCTCGTAACCGATCCAGGTCGTGATCAGTGCGATGCACGCCACCGGCGCCGCTGTCGAATCCACGATGTAGGCCAGCTTCTCGCGTGACACCTTGAGATGGTCGGTCAGCGAGCGTGCCGTATTACCAACCACGAGCGTGTTGCTGTAGTCGTCGAAGAAGATCATCAGGCCCATGAGCCAGACGGCAACCTGGCCGCCGATCGCCGTCTTCGCCCGACTCACGATGCCCCTGACGACGCTGGCCATGCCGCCGTTGCGCGTGATGATGCCGACCATCCCGCCGATCATCATCGTGAACAGGATAATCGAGGCCCGATCGAAATCGGCGATAGCGCCGGTCACGTAAACCTGGAAGCTGTCGAGCAAACCGCGACCCGCACCAACCAGAGTGAACGATTGCAGGGCTGTCGCGCCGACCCAGAGCCCGATCAACAGGGCCGGAATCACGTTGCGCAGTGTCAGGGCGATGCCGATGGCGAGCACCGCGGGCAGGATCGACACCCACCCGGGGATGACGCGCAGTTCCCGGCTGGCCGTCTCGCCGAGCGACGACGCGGTCAGCGTCGCCATGCCCGTATCGGGGACAACGACGCCATCGAAGCCGGCGACACCGCTGGCATCGGCGTCGGCGGACCAGAGCCGGCCCGCAACTTCGAGCGTGACCGGCTCACCCGGCGCCGCACCCGTGACCCTGTATTCGAGCGGTACGCCTGCGAGGCCGACAGCCGGTGCGTCGATGTCGATGGCGGCTGCGGATAAGGGGAAGCATGCCGCTACGAGAACAGCGACCAACAGCGTGCGAGTATTGATTTGATTTTTCCTGCAGCTTTCTGTCGGAGCGCATTCTAGCATGGCGGTCAATACGGCGGCTGAAGCTGCCCGGCCACCGAGCACAGCGTCGCGCCGAGACTGGACCGCCGGCCTTCCGTCAGCCGCTGTGTCGGTCCGCAGATCGACATCGCTGCGAGAATCTCACCGGCCCCGCTGCGCACGACGGTGCCGACACCCGTGAAACCGTCTTCGAGTTCGTCCACGGTCTCGGCGAACCCGCGCCGCCGGACTTCGTCGAGCTGCGCCTCGAGTTTTTCGCGGTCGGTGATGGTTCGCGCCGTCAGCGGCGTAAGCCGCTCGGGCAAACGCCCCATGCCGTTCTCGCTGAACGCGATGATGGCCTTGCCCGTCGATGTTGCGTGCATGGCCCAGCGCGTGCCGACGTTACCGCCGGCCGCGACGCGCCGCCCGCCCGTCATCTCGTCGAGAATCAGCATCGTGTCTTCGACCGGGACTTCGAGCGTCGCGGTCTCCCCCGTTTCCTCGGCGAGCCGCTTGAGGAGCGGCCTCGCCCTCAGGCGCAGGCCGCCGCTCGAGACGGCCTGCAGGCCCAGCGCCATGATTGCGGGCCCGAGCCGATAGGCCCCCGTCGCGGCATTGCGCTCGAGCATCGACTCGCTCGCAAGCGCCTGCAACAGGCGATGCGCGGTCGTCTTGTTCAGCCCGGCGAGACGGCTGATCTCGCCGAGCTGCAGCTCGGGCCGTTCGGCCGTGAACAGCTTCAAAAGGCGGACGGCACGCAGTGCCGATTGCGCGCCCCGTGGTGTTGGCTGCGATGGCTGTGATTTCATAATATGAACCTATGTTTCACAATATAGTAACATGCACGTTGTTGCGATAGCATGCGAAATCCCCGATGCTTGTCCGCGCAAGGACTGACGAGAACAACAACATGGCGAAAATCCCTCCCCTGCTCAGGGAAATCCGGGCGCTGGAGAAGACCCACGGCCGCTTCGAGTCAGTCGACCTGCTGATCCCGGACCTCTCGGGCATCCTCAAGGGCAAGCGCGTGCGCCGCGGCGAATTCGAGAAGTGCGCCAAGGGGGGCTTCGTCTTCTGTGCCGGCGCCACGATGCTCAATACGCTGGGCGAGGTCACCTCGGGCGTGCCCTACGGCGCCGACGACGGCGACCCGGACCTGCCCGCCCGGCTGATCCCGGGCTCGGTCGCGCCGGTGCCCTGGGCCAGCCGCCCGATGGCACAGGCGTTTTTCCGCATGAGCGACGAGGCGGGCGGCGATTTCTTCGGCGATCCCCGGACCGTGCTCGAGAATGCGCTCAATCCGCTCAAGAAACGCGGCATTACGCCGGTCGTCGCCACGGAGCTCGAGTTCTACCTGCTGGACGGCCAATCCGAGCGGGTGCGCGTCGGCGCGCCGCTGATCCCGGGCACGCGACGGGCGCAGCCCGGCACCCAGGTCTACAACCCGGACGACCTGTTCGAGGTGCAGGGTTTCCTCGATGACGTGTACGCATGGTGCGAGGCCCAGAAAGTGCCGGCCGACGCCTGCATTTCGGAATACTCCCCGGGCCAGTTCGAGATCAACCTGCATCACATCGACGACGCCGTGCTGGCCTGCGACCACGCCGTGCTGCTCAAGCGCATCGTCAAGGCGGCGGCGCGCAAGCACGGCCTGATCGCCTGCTTCATGGCCAAGCCGTTCGAGGAGGACTCGGGCAGCGGCCTGCACATCCACATGAGCCTCGTCGGCAGGGACGGTAAGAACTACCTGTCGCAGGGCAAGGAGAAGATGGCGCTGCCGCCGTTTTCGGCGCGGCTGCGGCACGCCGTCGGCGGCCTGCTCAAGCTCATGCCCGAATCGACGCTGCTGTTCTGCCCGAACGCCAATTCCTACCGGCGCCTGCGCCCCGACATGTTCGCACCCGTGGAACCCAACTGGGGCGTCAATCACCGCGTGGTGTCGGTACGCATCCCGGAATCGGACGAGAAAAACCTGCGCATCGAGCACCGGCCGGCCGGCGCCGACGCCAATCCGTACCTCGTCATGGCGGCCGTCGCCGCGGGCGTCGATTACGGCCTCAGGAACAAGATTGACCCGGGAAAGATGGTCGAACAGGGCGCCGAGATCGTTCCCCGGCTCAAGATCCCGCATCGCTGGGACGCCGCGATCGACAAGTTCGAGCGCAGCAAGGTGCTTCCCGATTACCTCGGCAAGGACTACTGCAAATACCACGCGATGGTGCGCCGCGCCGAAAGCGAGCAATACCACAACCGCATCGCCCAGCTCGACTACGACTGGTACCTGCGGTCGGTCTAGCCGGGCGGGTCTGCGGGGCGAGTGATATCCGCCATGTGGCGGGTTATTTCCCGAACTGGAAAAAAGTTTCCGCTCTCCAATAACGATTCCATCGGCCGTTCAAATACCGGCCAGTTCGTGTTGGCGGCAGGCACCTTCACGAGCGCCGGCGCTCTTACCGCAAGCCTCCGGCAGGCTGCCGCAGCCGGCGATCAGTTGCACCGCTGCCTGAAGCCGGGCCTGACCCTGCCGAAACGTGCACCACATCACGGTGATACACGCAAAAATTGAGAATAATCAGATTCCTACGATTGGCTGCGGCCGGGACGTACAGAGGTTTCTTGTGTCCCTTGGTAAGAAAATAACGTTACTGATGCTCGTTCTCGGTGCCTGTTTCTCCGCAGGCTCCTACTTCGCCCTGCGCCTGACCATTTACCCGGCATTCGAGGCGCTCGAGCGCGACGCGGCCGCCAGAGACCGGTCGCGCATTTCCCAGCTGCTGTCCAGCGACCTGCGGGCCCTGGAGGTACTCAACATGGAGTATTCGCTCTGGGATCAAACCTATGAATACGCGCTCGGCAACCGACCGAGCTACCCGGACGAAAACCTGGACCCCATTTACTGGCATAGCGTCGAGACGCACATGATGATGCTTTTCGGCACCGACGGTGAACTCCTGTACGGGCTGATTGCCGATCCGGAAACCGGCGAACGCCTGGACCTCGACAAGGAATTCGTCGATCCACTGACGCCGGAGCATCCGCTGGTTACGATCGGGTCTATCGAGGACAATCGCAAAGCCCTGCTCCGGACAAAATCAGGCCTGCTCCAGGTCGTGTCTTACCCGATTCTGAAGACCAGCGCAGAAGGGCCTGCTGCCGGCACCCTGATTTCCGGGCAATTCCTGTCCGACAGCAGAATATCGGAACTCGGCCGCCGGGCAGCTGCGTCCGTCGAGTTACACGCACTGGACTTTGACGATACCCGGCGACAGGCGCTTCCTGATGCCAACAGGCCTTTCGATATTCATGACGATACCGTTGATATCGTTTACACCGACGACACGATCTTTTCCCGACAAGTCCTGACCGATGTGTCCGGCAGGCCCATTGCCGTTCTCGAGATCGGCACGCCTCGGGACATCGCCAATACCGGCACGAAGACGATTTACGCGGCGACCCTCTTCCTGCTG
>JBFJQO010000179.1:0-5607 GCA_041616535.1 Woeseiaceae bacterium
TCCTGGTGCGCCTGATCAGCTGCGACGGAAGCGGCTGAAGAATCCGCTTTTCTTGTTGTCGTCCTCGTCGTCTTCGTCGTCGCGATCCCGGTCGATGGTCGGCGGGTGCACGTTGAGCGCCTTGAGCGTCTGCGTCATCGAGGTGTTGATCTGATCCTCGATCGGCTCCGGCGTCGCGAGGTCGCGTGGCGGAACGTCGGGACCGGGGTCGGCGCCGTTGCCGGGCTCGCGCAGTGACGGGTGCAGGTCCGCATTCAGCGCCTGCACGGTCTTCAGACGCTGCGAGGCCGACGGGTCGAGGCCGCCTGCGCTGCCGTGACCGGGGGTCTCGAGCGAGACCTCGACCGGCGCCGCCTCGGCACCGGGCTCGCTGCCCGGGGCTTGCGCCCGCTTTGCCGCCGCGGCGTCGGCGAGGTGCGATGCCGCGTCGTTGGCCGGTTCGGCCGCGGGGGCGTTGGCGATGATCTGCGCGGCGATCAGGTTGATTTCATCACCGAACAGGGTCTCGGCGAGCTTGTCGTCGACGTCTTCGATGGTCTTGGCCTTGGCGAGCTCGGCCGCGATGCGTTCGATTTCCGCATCGGCCTTCTTGGATTTCCTCGGCGCCAGATTGTCCTCCGGCAATGCATCCGCGTCGGCGCCTTTCTCCGGTGACTTCTCGGGCACCGGGCTGATCTCGCCCGGCTCGTCGATGAGGTTGTTCTCGACGCGTTCCTGGATCGCGTGATCGAGCGTAATCTCGGGGATATCCTCGGGTTCGGGGTCTGCCGGTGCCGGTTTGGTGTCGACGTCGACGGCCGGCGGGCGATCGTCCCCGGGCGCCTCGCCCTGCGCGAGCGCCATGGCTTTTTCGAGCGCGTCGAGATCGGGCCGCAGCTCCGCGAGGGTCGGGTCGCGTTCCCAGTCGGGTACGTTCCTGGCGCTCGAGCCGAGATCGGCCCCGGCGGCGCTCTGGGATTCGGCCGCCGGCTCGGGTTCGGGCTCGGGCTGTGGCGCGGGTTCGTGTTCGGGCTGTGGCACGGGTTCGGGTTCGGGCGCGGCTTCGGCTTCGGCGGCGCCGATGGGCTCGAGTTCGGGCAGGCCCTCGGGATCGACTTCGAGCGTCGGTAATGCATCGTCGCCGGTTGCGGGTTCGTCCGCGACATCGAGGGCAGGCGTTGCGATAACCTCGGGCGCGAGGACCTCGAGATCCGGCAACGTGTCCTGAATCAGCTCCGGGATTTCCTCGTCGGACATCGGTTCGTCCGAAAAGACGATGACGGGTTCCGGCTCGGGTTCGGGTTCGGGTTCGGGTTCGGGTTCGCGTTCGGGTTCGGGCTCGGGTTCGGGTTCGGGCTCGAGTTCGGGCGCCGGCTCGGGTTCAGCTTCAGGCGCCGGCTCGGCGGCCGCTGCCCGCGGCACCATATCGGCTTCGAGGCCGAATTCCTCGCTGCCCACGGCGGCGAGAAAGGCCCCGTCGATCCGCTTGTCACCGCCTTTCGCGGCTGCATTCATCGCGGCCTCGAGCACGTTGTTGGCCATGCGCGGGATGCCGCCGCTCAGCGCGTGCAGCACGTCGACGGCGTCGTCCGCAAGCGCCGCGTCCAGATCGCCGCCGGCCTGGCGGAATGCGTGCATCACGTAGCCGCGCATTTCGGCGGCCGTCATGGGCTCGACGGTGTGCCGGTGCCGCGTGCGCTGGGTGAGGCGCGCGAGCTGCGGGTCCTGCAACATTCTCGCCAGGCTCTCGTTGCCCATGAGGACGATATTGGCGCCGTCCGAAGGACCGCCATCGGCGGCCGTCAGGGCCTCGAGCTCCGCCAGCGTTTCGATGCCCAGGCGGGCCGCGTCCTCGACGACGACGACGACGCGCATCTTCTCGGCCTCGACGGCCGCGAGTACGCGGCGGAACAATGCGAACTGCCGCACGGCACCGCTCGGCAACTTGGGCACGCCCAGCGCCTCGAGAAGGAACGCCAGGACGTCGCTGTCCGACAGACGCATGCGGCCGAGTCGAAACACCTTGTACGCGGGTCGCAGCGCCTCGAGCGACTTCGCGACGAGCGTCGACTTGCCGCTGCCGACCGGCCCGGACACGGTGACGATCGCGTCCGGCCGTTGCAGCGCTTTTTTCAGCGCCGCCATCGCGGTCGCGGTTTGCGGGCCGACGAACACGTCGGAACCGGACACCCTGTCCGGGAATAGGCGCCTTGCGAGGCCAAAGTGATGTTCGTACATATCAGTCCGGTCAACTCGTTGTGGCCGCGGTCCTCTCGCAGCCTTACCAGGGACCCAGTCTGGTGCCAGAAGGCGCTGATTTCATGGAGTTATGTCACAAAATTGGCGCTTGGGCCGATTTCGGGCCGGGGCCGCCCGAATCGGCCGATGCAGCGAATAAACTTCTGAATTTACGGTCAAAACGCGTCAAAATACGCAGTTCTCCTCCGGATAACGCGCCCGAACAACATGAAATTCAAGCGCATCTCTCTGATTGCAGGAATAATTCTGGCCGCCGTCGGCGCCTCCGTGCTGCTCGTGCAAATGAAGCCGACGCCACCGCGCAAGGAGCGCGAGGACCTCGACCCGCTCGTCGAGGTGCTGACGCTCGAAACCATGACGGCCAATTTCGAGATCGTCAGCCAGGGCACCGTGCGCCCCCGCACCGAGACCGTGCTGAGCGCCGAGGTGTCGGGCACGATCACGCGAATCTCGCCCAAGTTCGTTGCGGGCGGCGTTTTCGACCGGAACGAGGTTCTGCTGCGCGTCGACCCGACGAACTACGAGGTCGCCGTGCGCCAGGCGGAGGCACTGGTCAAGCAGCGGACGATCGAACACGATGGCGCCAGGAAACTGCGCAGCCAGGGATACCGTGCCGAAGCCGAATACGCCTCGGCCGCCGCTGCGCTGGCCACGGCCGAGGCCGAACTCGTCCGCGCCCGCAGGAACCTCGAACGGACCTACATTCGTCTGCCGTACGAGGGCATCGTGCGGGCCAAGGAAGCCGATCTCGGACAATTCGTGAATCCCGGTACGCGCCTCGGCGTCGTGTTCGCGACGGACTTCGCCGAAGTCCGCCTGCCGCTGACGGATTCCGATCTTGCGTTTGTCGACCTGCCCGACGCCGCCGAGATCACGGCATCGGGCAATGCGGACGGCCCGGCCGTCCGGCTGACGGCGACCCAAAAGGGCCGCGAAGTCGAATGGCGCGCGAAGATCGTGCGCAGTGAGGGCGTGGTCGACGAGAAGAGCCGTGTGACCTACGCCGTCGTGCGTGTCGAAGACCCGTATCGGCGTCATTCTGACGGGCCGGCGTTGCCGGTCGGCACCTTCGTCAATGCCGTGATCGAGGGCGCTGCGGCCGAGAACGTGATTCGCGTCCCGCGTGCCGTGCTGCGCGGCTCGGACGAACTCTTGTTCGTGGATGCCGACAACAAGCTGCAGATCCGGCGCGTCGATATCGTGCGCGCCGACGCCAGGTTCGTTTACGTGCGGGGCGGTGCCGAGGCCGGAGAGCGGGTCGTTGCGACGGCGCTCGAGACGCCCGTCAACGGCATGGGCGTGCGTACGACCGACGACAAACCGGTCGTTGACGACACGCAGCTCGCCAGCGGCGAGAGCGGCCCGCCATGAGGATGCGTGGCATCACGGGCGAGAAGGGCATCATCGCCTGGTTCGCGTCGAATCACGTCGCGGCAAACCTGCTGATGCTGTTCATCATCGTCGCCGGGTTCATTTCGGCGACGACGATCCGCAAGGAAACGCAGCCCGAGTTCGAGCTGAACATGATCGATGTGTCGGTCGCCTACCTCGGTGCCGCGCCGCAGGAGGTCGAGGAAGGCGTCGTCATCAAGGTCGAGGAGGCCGTCCAGGACATCAACGGCATCAAGCGCATTCGATCGACCGCGCGCGAGGGCTTCGGTTCTGTGACCATCGAAGTCCAGATCGACGCCGATTTCAACGAAGTCCTGAGCGAGGTCAAGACGCGCGTGGACGCGATTTCGACGTTCCCGGCGCTGACCGAAAAACCCGTCATCTCGAAGATCGAGCCGGACAACCCGGTCGTCATGATCGCGATTCACGGCGATCTCGACGCGTTCGCGCGCAAGGCGATTGCGCAAGAGGTGCGCGACGAGCTCATGCAGCTGGCCGAGGTCAACAAGGTCGAATACCTCGGCGACCGCCCCTACGAGATCAGTATCGAAGTCTCCGAGCAGACGCTGCGCAAGTACGGCCTGACGATGAGCGAGATTTCGCAGGCCGTGAAGAACTCGTCGGTCGATTTGCCGGGCGGCACGATCAAGTCCGACCGCGGCGACATATTGCTGCGCACGAAAGGCCAGGTTTACACGGGCGGCGACTTCGGCCAGCTCGTGCTGCGGACATTCCCGGACGGCACGCGCTTGACGCTGGCCGACATCGCGACGATCAAGGACGGTTTCGTCGAGACCGACGGCTACGGCCGGTTCGACGGCCGCCCGACCGCGACGCTGCGCGTCCTGGCCGGCGGGCAGCAGAACGAGCTCGACACGGCCGCGGCTGTCAAGAGCTACCTCGCGCGCAAGTCCCGGGCGCTCCCGGCCGGCGTCAAGATAGACACGTGGATCGACCTGTCGCAGTACCTCGAAGGGCGTTTGTCGATGATGATCGACAACATGGTCATGGGCGCGATCCTCGTCTTCGTCGTCCTGTCGCTGTTCCTGCGCATGAAGGTCGCGTTCTGGGTGATCGTCGGCATCCCGATCTGTTTCCTCGGTGCGCTCTGGCTCATGCCCTTGTGGCCCGTGACGATCAACATGATCAGCCTGTTCGGCTTCATCATCGTGCTCGGCATCGTCGTCGACGACGCCATCATCATCGGCGAGAGTATCTACACGAAGATACGCGCGGACGGGCACTCGCTCGACAACGTCATCAAGGGGGCGCACCGGGTCGCGATCCCGGCAACGTTCGGCGTCCTCACGACGATCGCCGCATTCGGACCGATGATGTTCGTCGGCGGTGTCGTCGGTCCGTTCTTCGAAGCGATGGCGTTCGTGGTCATCCTGTGCCTCGTGTTTTCGCTGATCGAGTCGAAACTGATTCTCCCGGCTCACCTCGTCCAGGCGAATATCCCGCAGATCGACGAAGACGACCTGTTCCGGCCGCAACGGAAGATCCGGCTGAGCGAGCGGCCTGCGAGGGAATTGCTGAAGATCCAGCGGCATGTACAACATGGGCTGCATTACGTCATCGACGACGTCTACAAACCGTGGCTCGAAAAGGCGATCGATAATCGCGGCGTGACGGTCGCATCGTTCGTCGCGGTTCTGATCCTGACGTTTGGCCTCATGGGCAGCGGCATCGCGCGCGTCATCGTGTTCCCTGAACTCGCCTCGGACTTCATGCGCGTGTCGCTGGAAATGGAAAGCGGCACGTCGTCGACGGTCCGCAACGCGGCGGTCGATCGCGTCGAGGCCGCGATCCTCGATCTCAATGAAGCGTTCGTCAGCGAAAATCCGGATTCCCTGCCGATCATCCAGCATCTTGGCGTCTTCACGCGCGGCGACACGGGCGCGATCCTGTTCCTCGAAATCCCGATGGATACGAATCGGCCGTACGAGATGAAAGAGATCAGCGACATGTGGCGCA
>JBFJQO010000180.1:0-5580 GCA_041616535.1 Woeseiaceae bacterium
CACCCTATTTCCTCACCGGTCCGCGCCGCGCGGCACGTCGGACCTCAGGCAGCCACCTCGGTCAGATTCGACCGGCCGAGGTCGAGCATGCGTTGCACGGCCAGCCTCGCCCGCCCGGCGACCACGGGATCGATTTCGACGGCCGGACTCAGCGACTCGAGCGACTGCCGGATCTTGCCGAGCGTGATGCGCTTCATGTGCGGGCAGAGGTTGCACGGCCGGACGAATTCGACGTCGTCGATGCCGGCCGAAACGTTGTCGCTCATCGAGCATTCGGTCACCATGAGCACCTTCGCCGGACGCTCGGTTTCGACGTAGTCCTGCATCTGGGCCGTCGAGCCGACGAAGTCGGCCGTCGCCAGCACGTCGGGGGGGCATTCCGGGTGCGCGATGATCGTCAGGCCGTCGTGGCCGGCGCGGAACGCCTCGAGTTCATCGGCGGTGAAGCGCTCATGGACCTCGCAACGCCCCCGCCACGTGATGATCTCGACGTCCGTCTGCCCGGCAACGTAAGACGCCAGGTACTCGTCGGGCAGCATGATGACGCGATCGCTGCCGAGCGACTCGACGACCGCGAGCGCATTGCCGGACGTGCAGCAGATGTCGCACTCGGCTTTGACCTCGGCGGACGTGTTGACGTAGGTGACGATCGGTACGCCGGGGTACTGCGCGCGCAGCGCGCGGACGTCGGCGGCCGTGATCGATTCGGCCAGCGAACAGCCCGCCTCGAGATCGGGAATCAGCACGGTCTTGTCGGGATTCAGCAGCTTCGCCGTTTCCGCCATGAAGTGGACGCCGGCGAGAACGATGACGTCGGCGTCCGTGTCGGCGGCGCGCTGTGCCAGTGCGAGCGAATCGCCGGTAATGTCCGCAACGCAGTGGTAAATCTCGGGCGTCTGGTAATTGTGCGCCAGGATGACGGCGTTTTTTTCCTGCTTGAGCGCGTTGATCGCGGCGATGTCCGGCGCGTGAACCGGCCATTCGACGGCCGGAATGACTGTCTTGACGCGTTCGTAGAGCGGCGCAAGTGCCTCGAGCGTCGCTGTGTCGATGGGGTCGGCTGACATAGTGCACCTGTACAATTAATGCTCGAATTGAGTATATTAATTATGCTCTCTGCGAGCATATAGTCAAGCCCCGACTGGGGTAATTTTCGGGCTGCGTTTTAAGGAGCGGAATGGCCAGGAATCGAGCCGACACCGTTGTCGACCTGCTGGGAGTCATCGTCGCCGTGACCGACGAGGAGCCCCGCGTGCTCGTCGTCGACGGGGGCGACGACCCCGCCCTGCCCAACGGTCCGTTTTTGCCGCAGGATCACGCGAGCCTCGAGGACGGGTTTCGCCAGCTCATCGAAGCGCGCGCCGGGCTGGACCTGTACTACGTCGAACAACTCTATACTTTCGGCAATCGCTACCGCACGATCGACGAGATCGGTGGCGGACCGCGCACCCTGTCCGTCGCTTACGTCGCGCTCACGCGCGAGGACGACCTGCCGCTGGCCGGCACGCGCTGGGTGGACTGGTACGATTTCCTGCCCTGGGAAGACTGGCGTGAAGGTCGCCCCGACGAACTCGACACCGTCATAACACCGCGCCTCGCCGAGTGGTGCGCAAGCACGCGTGCGCAGCCGGCCCGTCGCGACCGTGGGGAGCGCATCAACGTCACCTTCGGTAATCCGGGCACGAGCGAACTGGATGGCGTCCTGGCGCTCGAACGCCTGGAGCTGCTCTACGACGCCGGCATTCTTTCCGAATCGCAGCGCGATCAGCGGGCCATCGACGGCGGGCCGCCCGCGGCCGCGACGCCGGACATCGGCACGCCGATGGCATCCGACCATCGCCGTGTCCTCGCCACGGCGCTCGGGCGGATTCGCGGCAAGCTCGCCTACCGGCCGGTCGTGTTCGAGTTGCTTCCCGGAGAGTTCACGCTGCTGCAGCTGCAAAAGGTCGCCGAAGCGCTGAGCGGGACGCATCTGCACAAACAGAACTTCCGGCGCCTGGTCATGAATGCGGACCTCGTCGAGCCGATCGGCCGTGCGACCACGGTCGGCCGCGGCCGTCCCGCGGAGCTATTTCGCTTCCGCCGCGAGGTCCTCGGGGAAAAACTCACGGTCGGCCTGTCGCGCCCGACGCTGCGCGAGGGGTGACGCGACGTTCGTAGACCCGGAACGACACATCATGGTCGTTGCGCTCGTCCGCGCCGTGCGCTTCTTCGCTGACCAGCAGCCAGTCGTCGCCCGGCGCCGGAAAAAACGCATCCCCGTCGACCTCTGCGTGCACGCGGGTCAGATAGATGCGGTCCGCCGCAGGCAGAAACACGGCATAGATCTCGCTGCCGCCGATGATCATGATCTCGGCGGCATTCCCTGCGGCCGCAACGGCCGCCTTGCCCGAGTCGACGACGTCGGCGCCCGCGGCAACGTAGCCCGCGCGGCGCGTGATGACGATATTGCGGCGTCCGGGCAGCGGCCGGCCGATGGATTCCCAGGTCTTGCGCCCCATGATGACGGGCTTGCCCATGGTCAGGGCCTTGAAGCGTCGCAGGTCGTCGGACAGGCGCCAGGGCAACTCGCCGCGGTTGCCGATGACGTTGTTCTCCGCGGCGGCGACGATGATCGAAATCAAACCGCGACAGCCGCCTTGATGTGCGGATGCGCCTCGTAGTTGAGGATCTCGACGTCGTCGTAGCGGTAGTCGAAGATGCTCGGCGGCCGCCGCTTGAGCGCAAGCGTCGGCAACGGCAGCGGCTTGCGCGTGAGCTGCTCGTCAGCCTGTTCGAGATGATTCAGGTACAGGTGGCAGTCGCCGCCGGTCCAGATGAACTCACCGACGCTGAGATCGGCCTGCTGCGCGAGCATGTGGGTCAGCAGCGCGTATGACGCGATGTTGAACGGCACGCCGAGGAAAATGTCGCAACTGCGCTGGTACAACTGGCAGCTGAGCTTGCCGTCGGCGACATAGAACTGGAACAGGCAATGGCAGGGCGGCAGGGCCATGTTGTCGATCTCGGCGACGTTCCAGGCCGACAGGATGATGCGCCGCGAATCCGGGTTGTTCCTGAGCTGCTCCATGACCTTGGCAACCTGGTCGATCTTGCCGCCGTCCGGCGCCGGCCAGCTGCGCCACTGCACGCCGTATACGGGCCCGAGCTCGCCGTTCTCGTCGGCCCACTTGTCCCAGATCGAGACGCCGTTCTCCTTTAGGTATCGGATGTTGCTGTCGCCGGACAGGAACCACAGAAGCTCGTGAATGATCGAGCGCAGGTGCAGCTTCTTGGTCGTGACGAGCGGGAAGCCCCTGGCCAGGTCGAAGCGCATCTGGTGCCCGAAGACGCTCAGCGTGCCGGTGCCCGTGCGGTCTTCCTTGCGCGCACCCGTGTCGCGCACGAGCCGCATCATGTCAAGGTACTGTTGCATGTCAGGACTTCGGCTCCGCGCTCCTCCGCTGCCCGAGGTAGAGCATGATAACGCCCGCCGCGACCATCGGCACGCTCAGAAGCTGCCCGGTCGTCAGCCAGTCGAACGCCAGGTAACCGCCGTCGCCCATGTGCTGGTCCGGCACCCGGTAGAACTCGACAAAGCTGCGAAAGACGCCGTACAGCACGAGGAACAGTCCCGAGACGGCCATGTAGGGCCTGGGTTTGGCCGAATACCACCACAGGATCGCGAACAGCAGGAAGCCCTCTAGGACGGCTTCGTAGAGCTGCGAGGGATGCAGCACCTGGCCGTTGACCATGAAGCCCCAGGGCACGTCGGTCGGCTTGCCCCAGAGTTCGCCGTTGATGAAGTTGCCGATGCGCCCGAAGCCGAGGCCGAGCGGCACGAACGGCGCCATGAAATCGGTCATGCGCCATATCGAGTGGCCCAGTTTGCGGCCGTACAGCCACATCGCGATGAGCACACCGGCCAGCCCGCCGTGGAAGGACATGCCGCCCTCGGTGATCTTGAACAGGTACAGCGGATCGGAGAACAGCTGGTCGGGCGCGTACACGAGCGCGTAGCCGATGCGGCCGCCGAGAATGACGCCGAGCATCGAGTAGAACACGAGGTCGTCGACCTGCTCGGGGCTCACGGGCGAATCCGGACGCCGGCAACGGCGCCTCGCCAGCCACCAGCCGAGCACGAAGCCGACGACGTACATGAGACCGTACCAGCGAATCGCGAGCGGACCGATCGAG
This sequence comes from Woeseiaceae bacterium, assembly GCA_041616535.1. GTDB lineage: Bacteria > Pseudomonadota > Gammaproteobacteria > Steroidobacterales > Woeseiaceae > UBA1847. The sequence continues at coordinate 4,177 of JBFJQO010000180.1, forward strand.
AAGATGATCGGATCGATCTCGGGATAATTCAGCATGAATTCGGCTCGCGTCGTTCCGGAGCCGGTATCATAGAGGAAACCATGCCGAATCGCCTCGCCAAAGAAACCAGCCCGTATCTCCTGCAGCATGCCGACAACCCGGTCGACTGGTACCCGTGGGGCGACGAGGCATTCGAACTCGCCCGCAAGACCGGCAAGCCGGTTCTGCTGTCCGTCGGCTACTCGGCCTGTCACTGGTGCCACGTCATGGCGCACGAATCGTTCGAGGACGACGCGACGGCGGAGCTAATGAACGAGCTGTTCGTCAACGTCAAGGTAGACCGCGAGGAACGTCCCGACGTCGACAAGATCTACCAGACCGCACATCAGCTGATTACACAGCGCGCCGGCGGCTGGCCGCTGACGATGTTTCTCGACGGCGACGACCGGCGACCGTTCTTCGGCGGCACCTATTTTCCGAAGGACGCCCGCTACGGCATGCCCGCGTTCGGCGAGCTCCTCAAAAACGTTGCCGCATTCTACGCAGACAAGCGCGACGAGATTCGCGAGCAGAACGACCGGCTGCTGGACGCACTCGACAGCCTGACGCCGGCGGCCGTCGGTGCCAGCCATACGTTGACGGCGGCGCCGCTCGCCGCGGCACGCGAGCATTTCGAGAAGAACCTCGATCGTGAATTCGGCGGCTTCGGTGGGGCGCCGAAGTTCCCGCACCCGACGACGATCGATCGCCTTCTGCGGCATTGGCGCGGCACGGCATCGGACACGGAACCCGACGTCGAGGCGCTTTTCATGGCCGCACTGACGCTCGCGCGCATGGCCGAGGGCGGCCTGTTCGATCACGTGGGCGGCGGGTTCTTCCGTTACTCGGTCGACCGTTACTGGCAGATTCCCCATTTCGAGAAAATGCTGTACGACAACGGCCCGTTGCTCGCGATTTACGCGCAGGCCGCAATTGCGACCGGCGAAGCGCTGTTCACCGCGGCCGCCAATGCGACGGCGGACTGGATGCTCGCGGACATGCGCGACGCGAACGGCGGCTTCTACGCGACGCGTGATGCCGATTCGGAAGGCCACGAGGGGCTGTATTACCTGTGGGAACCCGACGAGGTCCGCGAACTACTCGGCGACGACTTCGATCGATTTGCGCACCGCTTCGGACTCGACCAGGCGGCCAACTTCGAGGGTCGCTGGCACCTGACCGTACGTCAGCCGATCGGCGACGACGACGCTGAGGTTTTCGATAACGCGAAGAAGACGTTGCTCGAGCGGCGCAAGACGCGCGTGCCGCCGGCGCGTGACGAGAAACAACTGACCGCCTGGAACGCGCTGGCCATCCGCGGGCTTGCCGTCGCGGGACGTGCGCTCGGGCGCGACGAACTGGTCGACGCTGCCCGCGACGCCGTCG
>JBFJQO010000181.1:0-5578 GCA_041616535.1 Woeseiaceae bacterium
GTGCACGCCGCGACGATCGACGCGGCCAGCAGGGCCGACAGAATGCGGATTCGTGTCATCGAGAGTTCCGGAAGGTGCTTTGCCGGGCATTCTACAGGCGATGCGAATTGGCGCGAAATCCAATGTCGGCCGCCCGTCGTATCGCTATGATGTGGGACATGCACGGAAAACCGGGTTCCGAATACAGCGTCGCCGAAGAGATCGTGCACGCGCTGACGCACGGCGTCGGCGTCGTCCTCAGTATCATCGGCCTGTCGTGGATGCTGTACGTCTCGATCTCGGCGGCGGACCCCTGGCGCATCGTGGCAAGCGCCGTGTACGGTGCCACACTGATCCTGCTGTTCCTCGCATCGACGGTCTATCACTCGATGTATGCCTCGCGGCATCGCGAGATCTTCAAACTGATCGACCATTGCGCGATCTACCTGCTGATCGCGGGCACCTACACGCCGTTCCTGCTCGTCGCCATGCGCAGCAACACCGGGTGGTGGCTGTTCGGAACGATCTGGGCGCTCGCCACGGCAGGGATCGTCAAGAAGCTCTGGCTGCGGCATCGCTTTCCGAAGCTGGCCCTGGCCAGCTACCTCGTCATGGGATGGCTGATCGTCGTCGCGGCACCACAGGTCGCCGCCGCGATCGGCCCCAACGGCATGGCCTGGCTGGTCGCGGGCGGCATCAGTTATTCGGTCGGAGCGGTGTTTTACGCGCTCGACAGGCTGCCGTTCAACCATGCCATCTGGCACGTCTTCGTCCTCGGCGGCGGTTTCTGCCATTTCATGAGCGTCGTGCTGCATGTGCTCTGACGAGCCGGGACTTGGCTGAACTCGACGTCGCGACGATCGTTCTCGTTGCCGGCAGTTTTCTTGCCGCCGTGAGCAACGCGGCTTTTTCCTCCGGCGGTGCGATGATCATCCTGGCCGTTACCAGTACGGTACTGCCGGTCGCCGCGATTGTGCCGATTCATTCGACCCTGTTGATCGGCTCGACGGCGTCGCGCGCAATCGTATTCCGCCGGCACGTCGACTGGCAGATCGCGGGTCCATTCCTGGCGGGCAGTGTCATCGCCGTGGCAATCGCGTCGCGCATCTACTTCGAGTTGCCCGAAAAAGCCATCGCCGCGGCCATCGCGGTGGTCATGCTCGTCGCGATCTGGCTGCCCGGTATCGGCTGGCGCCCGAAATTGCGCCATCCCTGGCTCATCGTCGGCTTCGCGCATTCCTTCCTGTCCACGCTGTTCGCTTACGGCGCGTTGCTGCATGCGATTATCCTGCATACCGGGCTCAACCGCCGCCAGGTACTCGGCACGATGGCGGTCGCGCTGACCGGGATGAGCGTCTTCAAGATTCTCGGCTACACCCTGAACGGCTTCGACTACAGGCCGTTTTTGCCCGTCATCGCCCTGGCCATCGGGGCGGCGTTCCTGGGCACCGCGGTCGGCAAACTGATCGCCGAGCGCATTTCCGAGCGCATGTTCCGCTTTGTCTTCCGGGCGCTCGTGACGCTGACGGCGATTCGCCTCCTGTACGTCAGTGTCGCCAATTCGTAGTTATACGAAGTGAAGCGGGGCTCTGCGAGGAGTAGGCTAATAGTGCAAAGTTGCGAGGAGGTGCCCCATGAGCCGCAACATTCTCTGCATCGTCGAATTCGACAATTACCCTGAGCAAGTTGTCGCGCGCGCAACCTGGCTGGCGAAACTGACCGGCGACAACCTGCATCTCACGGTCAGCGACCCGACGACGGATTTCCTCGGTGAGAGCTTCGTCTACCTGCTCGAGTCGCAGCACATCGCGGACAGCATTCGCGAATTCCAGGAAAAGGCCATCGCGAAGCTGCTCGCCGGCGTCGAGGCGTCCGGTGTGCATGTCGAGGTCAATCGCTCGACGGACAAGCATGTCGCCGACGTGATCCGGCGCGAGGCGGCGGCCCGCCAGCCGGAATTCGTCGTCAAGGGGACACACCTGCACACGCCGTCCGAGCGCGCGTCGCTGAGCGACACGGACTGGGACCTGATCCGCGATCTCGATTACCCGCTGTGGTTCGTCAAGCCGATCGACTGGACCGCCAAACCCGTGATCATCGCGGCCGTCGATCCCGTGCACGCGCACGACAAGCCGGCGCATCTCGACAAGCGCATCATCGAGATCGGCAAGGAAGTCGCCAAACTCAGCGGAGGGTCCCTGCAGGTCGTGCATACCGTGCAGCGCCTCGACGAGATCGGATCCCGCGCCATGTGGGCGTTCAAGCCCGAGAAGCTGCCGGTCGAGGATATCGACAAGAAGATTCACGACGAGCACGATCGTGCGCTGAAGATCCTCGGCGAGGTCTGCGAGGTTCCGCCGAAGGCGCTCCATCTCGTGCCGGGCCGGGCTCACGAAGTCCTGCCGGCCTACGTCCGGCAGCAGAATGCCAGCCTCGTCGTCATGGGGGCGCTGGCGCGATCGAAACTCAAGCAGCGCATCGTCGGCAATACCGCGGCGCGCGTGCTCGATCACCTGCCGTGCGACGTGCTCGTCACGCACGTCAAGGCCGGCTAGGCGTAGATCTGTTTCAGTAGTGGCCCCATCCTGCGTGCGCCGACCATGCTCATGGTCGTCAGCAGACCCGACATCATCGCGCCCGTGACGCCGCAGGTCAGCGTGTCCTGGCCGGTCAGCCAGAGCCCGGGAATCGCCGTCCTGGGACGCAGCCAGTCCTGCTGCATACGCTCGCGCGTGTGAGCCAGCCCGTACAACTCGCCCCGCTGGTACCCGCCGAACCAGTTGGTGGACAGCGGCGTCGACACTTCGAAGTAATCGACCCTGCCACGAAGTTGCGGCAGCCGCTCGTAGAGAAACTCCATGAGCCGAAGCCCCAGTTCGTCCTTGAACGATTCGTAGTCGTCGCCGCGCTTGCCCCAGGTCTCGTCGCGCCATTTTTCGAACCATTCGTAAGGTGCCGGCGCGACGATCTCGATCGTCGACGTGCCGGGATGGCGGTTTTCGTAATCGGGATCTTTCGCCGACGGGAACGAGATGTAGACGATGGGGAAGGGCGCGTCGGGGTCGGCGAGGAATTCGTCCAGCGCACCGTCATAGTCGTGCGAAGGGTAGATCCAGAAATTCGTGCGCGGCAGACCGAGTTCGGCGGCCGTGCCCCTGAGCCCGACGTAGACACCGAGGTGCGCGACGCTCGGCTCGACCTTCTGCAGGTGACGCAGGTAGCCGCTCTTTTCCGCGATGTCCGCGGGCACGAGGTGATTGAACGTGTTGTCGACGCCGGCCGAGGAAATGACGCAGTCGCAGCCGATGCGATGACCGTCCTTCATGCGCACGCCCGTCACCTTGCCGTCTTCGATGAGGATCTCTTCGACTTTGGCATAGGTAAAAACCTCGCCGCCCGCGGCCTGGATTTTGGGAATGATCGTCTCCGCGATACGCCACGAGCCGCCGACCGGGTAAAAGCCGCCATAGAGGTAGTGGCGCGCGATCATGGCGTGGGCGAGGAACGGCGAACGTTTCGGCGGCAGTCCCATGTCGCCCCACTGGCCGCACAGGGTCGCGATCAGGTGTTCGTCGTCGGTCAGTTCGCTGAGAACGTCCCACGTGGTCCGTCCATAGGCGCCGCGCATCTGCCAGGCCAGCATCGGCGCCAGCGCCATGCGCTGCAGCCGGGGCAGGGCACGCCTCGTGGCGAGCGCCGTCAGTGCGCTCCCCGACCGCTCGAGCAGCTTGAGGTATCGGTCGATGGCGCGCTCTTCGTCCGGGAACTGACGCACGAGGTTGTCGCGGAACGCCTGTTTTCCGGCCATGGCGTTGTACACCTTGTCGCCGACATAGAAGCGATCGTATTCGTCGTCCATCGGCGCCCATTCGAGCTGGCCGCCCGACAGGTGGTCGAACATCTTGCGCGTGCGGGTCGGGGCACCGACCTCTCCGATGTAGTGGACGCCGACGTCCCACTCGTAGCCCGCGCGTTCATAAGAGTGCGTGAAGCCGCCGGCTGTGTAGTGTTGTTCGAAGACGCAGACTTTCCAGCCGAGATCCGATAACAGGGCGGCCGTGGTCAGGCCGCCCATGCCGGAACCGATGACGACGGCGTCGTAGTCTGGTGCGAGCCGAGTCGGACGATAGCGATAGCCGATCCGCAAAGTACTGGCGGATTTGTCAGTCGCCATTGTCTTGTCGCCTGAAGATCCTGCCGCCCTTCATGACGAAGTCGACGTCGAGGAGTTCGGCAATGTCGTCGAGCGGGGAACCCTCGACCGCGATAATGTCGGCGAACTTGCCCGTCTCGATCGTGCCGAGCGTATCGCTCATGTCGATGAGATCGGCGGCATTGACCGTCGCGGCGACGATCACGTCCATCTCTGCCATGCCGGCCTCGACCATGAGCACGGCCTCCTGCGCGTTCGTGCCGTGCTTCGAGATGCCGCTGTCCGTGCCGTAGGCGACGTTGACGCCCGCCTTGTGTGCCTTCTCGAAATTGCCCGCCATGTCGTTGCCCACGCGGATGGCCTTGTCCTTGACGGCCTGCGTCATGAAGTCCGATTCGACCGCGATTTCGGCGACGGTCTTGCCCGCGAGCAACGTCGGCACGAGGTATGCACCGGTCTCGCGGAAGAGCCTGATCGCGCGCGGCCCCGTATAGGTCCCGTGTTCGATACTGGCGACGCCGGCTTCGAGCGCCGCGACGATGCCGTCCTCCTCGTGGGCGTGCGCCGCCACCTTGCGCCCCATGCGGGCCGCCGCGCGTACGATTTCCCGCAGCTCGTCCATTTCCATCTGCTGGCCCGTGCCTGTCGCGCGTTGGGTCATGACGCCGCCCGTCGAGGTGATCTTGATCAGGTCGCCGCCGTACTTGATCACGTTGCGCGCAGCCCGGCGGCAATCGTACGGGCCGTCGCAGACATTCTCCGAGGTCCAGTGCGCCATGAGGTCGGGGCTGACGCCGCTGATGTCGGCGTGTCCGCCCGTGATGCCGACGCCGCCTGCGGCGATGATGCGGGGCCCGTCGACCCAACCCGCGTTGATGGCATCGCGCAACGCATACATCTCCTGCGGCGAGGAACCGACGTCGCGTACGGTCGTGAATCCGGCCAGCAGCGTGTTCATGGCGTAGTGATGGCTGCGCATCTGCATGAGCTGCTTGGACATCTTCAGGCGGTCGCGGTCGTTGGCCGGTCCGAGCTCTTTTTGCAGGTGCACGTGCATGTCCATGAGCCCCGGCAGTACGAACGACCCACGCAGGTCGATGACGCTCGCGCCTTCGGCGTCCGAGTAGCCTTCCTGCACGCCCTTGATACGCCCGTCTTCGACGATGATCGTCATTTCGGACTGCGTGGCCCGGCCGGGTATGGCCAGCAGTTCGCCGGCGTGAATGAGCGTCACCTCGGCCATCGCGCCGGACGTATGGAGCGAACAGGCGGCGTGTGCCGCCGCGACTGCACGGTAGTTCATCGGTAAGCCTTTCGATCAGAAACTTATGTAGTAATGGACGAGCGCTTCGACGTCGCCGTCCTCGAGCTGCTCCAGTTTTTCTGCCATGTCGGCCAACAGGTTTTCGCGCGTCCCGTCGAGGTAGGCCTTGAGCGCGTACCGCA
>JBFJQO010000182.1:0-5566 GCA_041616535.1 Woeseiaceae bacterium
AGTATCGAATCCATCGAGGGCATCGGCCCCAAACTCGGCGAGGCACTGCGTGGTGCCGGCGTGAAGACCGTTGCGGGTCTCCTCAAGGCCGGAGCCGACAAGAAGTCGCGCCAGGCGCTCGCAGAAGCGACGGGTATCAGCGAGCAACGCATTCTCAAGTGCGTCAACATGGCTGACCTGTTCCGCATCAATGGCGTCGCCAGCCAGTACGCCGAGCTGCTCGAGTGCGCCGGCGTCGACACCGTCAAGGAACTCAAGCATCGCAACGCGGAAAACCTGGCCGCCAAGATGGCGGAGGTCAACGAGGCCAAGAAGCTCGTGCGGCGACCGCCGTCCGCGGCCGTGGTCAATGACTGGGTGGCACAGGCGAAGAAGCTGCCCGCCGTCGTAACGTACTGATCCGGAGCGCCGGCCTCGCCCATTGCGGGCGAGGCCACGGCGCGGTCACGCAGGAACCAAGGGGACGAATCGTGGACTTCAACTCAATACTCGAAAAACTGCAGGCAACCCTGGGCAATACGCTGCCGACGCTTCTTGCGGCGGTTGGCATCCTGATCGTCGGCTGGCTCGTCGCGGTCGTGCTGCGCGCCGGAACGCGCCGTTTGCTCGATATGGCGAATCTCAACGAACGTATCGCGAGCAGCACCGACAGCGAGGTCGATGCGGAATCCTGGGGCGCGACCGGCGTCTTCTGGGTCGTCATGTTCCTCGTGCTGATTGCGTTCTTCAACGTCCTCGATCTCGAGATTGTCTCGGAGCCCTTGCGCGCCCTCGTTACCAAGGTATTCGAATTCGGCCCCAGCCTGTTCGCCGGTGCCGCGCTCGCGTTGCTTGCCTGGGTCCTAGCGAATGTCGTGAGATCCCTGACAACCAAGGCACTGTCGAAGACGACAATCGACGAGAAGGTCAGCGCAGCGGCCGAGATGAAGCCGGTCAGCGACAGCATCGGCGACGTGCTCTACTGGCTCATCATGCTGATGTTCCTGCCCGCGATCCTCGGCACTCTGAAGATGGACGGCCTGCTCGTGCCCGTACAGGGCATGGTCGACAAGATACTCGGCATGCTGCCCAACATCCTCGCCGCTGCCGTGATCGGCCTGGTCGGCTGGTTCGTGGCACGCATCCTGCGCGACCTCGTGCAGAACCTGCTCCAGGTCGTCGGATTCGACAAGGTCGGTACGAAGATCGGGCTCACCGGAAACGTCAGCCTGTCGCAACTGACCGGGCTGATTGTCTTCATTTTCGTGTTTATCCCTGCGCTCGTTGCCGCGCTGAATACGCTGCAGATCGAGGCGATATCGGCGCCCGCGATCCAGATGCTGGGCGCGTTCATGGCCGCGATCCCGGATATTTTCGCCGCAGCCATCATATTGGGCATCGCGTTCGTCATCGCGCGGTTCCTGGCGGGCCTGATTGCCCGCATGCTGGAAGGACTCGGGGCCGATCAGTGGCCGCAAAGGATCGGCCTGGCGGCGACGCAGGCCGACGGGTTTCAACTTTCGGTCTTTGTCGGCAAAGTGGTCAGTGTCTTCATCATGCTGTTTGCAGGCGTCGAGGCGGCCAACCAGATCGGCTTTTCGCAGGTTGCGACGATCGTCTCCACGCTCATCGAGTTCGCGGGCCAGATTCTGCTGGGAAGCGTCATATTGATCGCAGGATTCTGGTTGGCAGGCATCGCACATGCCGCGGTCATCCGTGTGAGCGGCGAATCGGCGACGGTTCTCGCGGGCATCCTGCGAGCGGCAATCCTCGGTCTGGTCTTCGCCATGGGCCTGCGGGCAATGGGGATTGCGGACGACATTGTCAATCTCGCATTCGGTCTCGTGCTCGGATCACTCGCGGTGGCTTTCGCGCTGTCATTCGGCCTTGGAGGTCGTGAGGCGGCGGGCAAGCAAATGGAGCACTGGCTCGCGCATCTGCGGCGGGACGACAAGTAAGGACAGCGGACATGCCACCGTTTGTGGCATGCTGAATGGTGCGGGATGCGTCCCGTCTATCGATGGAGTGGTAAACACTTGACTGTCAGGAAACCCGAGCCGCTGGACATAGCCGATCCGTTTGCGCGCCAGTTGGTCGGGCGTTACCTGGAAAAGCGCAGTGGCGATCTCAGCAAGCTGGAGGGCGCCCTCGGGAAAGACGATTTCGAGACCATCCGGACCACCGGGCACAACCTGTACGGGTCCGGATCGGCCTACGGGCTGGACGAAGTGTCGAGAATCGGCCGGCAGCTCGAATCCCTTGCCGAAGCTCGCGATGGTCCCGGGATTGCGCGGCTCATCGCGGAACTGGCGGGATTCCTCGACCGGATCGAGTTGTCGTAGCGCCCGGCGCGCGGGATCACACAGTATAATGTGCTGCGATTCCGGGCACTTGGCGACGGTGGCGCTATAATCGGGCTTCACCCGTGTGTTCCAGACAGGAAACGTTTTTGCGCATCGCGTTACTCGAAGACGATCCGGACCAGGCCGAGTTGATGCGGCGCTGGCTGGCAAACGCCGAATACTCCGTCGATTGGTATGCCGACGGCGCCAATTTCCTGCGCGCCGTGCGGCGCGACAGCTTCGACCTGTACGTGCTCGACTGGGTATTGCCGGACCTGAGCGGAATCGAGGTCTTGCGCAAATTACGAGGAGACATGTCGGACTTCACGCCGGTCGTCATTGCGACGGCCAAGCACGATGAGGAGAGCGTCGTGCGCGGCCTCGAGGCCGGGGCCGACGACTACCTCGTCAAGCCCGTTCGGCAAGGCGAGCTGATTGCACGGCTCGCAGCGATTTTCAGGCGGGTGACGGGCGCCCAGGGAAACGGCGAGATGCCGGACGCGACGCCTTATTGCGTCAACGAGGCGCGCCAGTCGTTCGAATTGGACGGCGATGTCGTCAACCTGACGAACAAGGAATTCGAGCTGGCGCTGTTCTTGTTCCGCAATGCCGGGAAGATGCTGTCGCGCGGCCATATTCTCGAGGCGATCTGGGGCATCGAAAATAAATCGGTGTCGACGCGAACCGTCGACACGCATGTCAGCCGGCTGCGCAAGAAGCTCCGCTTGCGGGAGGAGAACGGCTGGAAGCTCTCGGCTGTTTACCAGCACGGGTACCGGATGGAGAAGGTTTAGTTCTGGAGAAGGCGCCACGTGCGGGTGTCCGAGGAAGAGGAAGAATGGCCAAGAAACAACCCAAAAAGAATCCGGGCCTGGATCCGGCGAACACGGAAGGCAACGTCGAAAAGATTCGCGAGATCCTGTTCGGCGGCCAGATGCGCGATTACGAACAGCGATTTGCCGATCTCGAAGACCGGCTGACGCGCAGTGTCGAGCAGGCCTCGAGGAATCTGGAAAAACGGCTGGATCGTCTCGATGCGTATGCCAAACGCGAGCTGGAGAAGTTGTCGGGCCAGATCAAGGAAGAGCGCCAGGCGCGCCGCAGCGAGGGCAAGGAAAGCGCGCGCGACATCAAGGATCTCGGCCAGCAGTTCGAGTCGTGGTGCGCGGAAGTCGAGGAGGAAATCGGCGAGGAATCCACGACGCTGCGGCGCAGTTTGCAGGAACAAAGCGAAGAGCTGTCGGGCATGATCAACGACGTTCACGACGAACTCAGCAAGGCGCTGAGCGGTGAAGCGAGAAACCTCGCCAACGCGAAACTCGCGCGCGAGGACCTGGCCGACCTGCTCGCCGAGATGGCGCTGCGTCTGAAGAAGGACCTCGAGCTGCCGGACGCGTGATCGCGGTTCCGGCAAGAGACTCCGATGAGTGATCTTGAACAGTTAAAGGAATTGCTGTTCGGCCCCGAGAAGCAGGCGCTCGACTCGATCGCCGCGCGCGTGGAACAGCGCGAGGTGCGCGCTGCGGATATCGCCGACGTACTGCCGGATGCCGTATACCAGAGCCACAAGCAGGGCAGTGACCTGGTCGAGTCGCTGTCGGCGCCGGTCGGCGAGTGCATGCAGCGTGAGTTTCGTGACGATCCCGTCACCTACGGCGACGCACTGTACCCGGTCATGGGTCCCGCGATTCGCAAATCGATCATGCACGCGCTGCGAAATTTTGCACAGCAGATCAATACGGCCGTCGAGCACAGTATCAGCCCGCGCGGCCTTCGATGGCGCTGGCAGGCCTCGCGCGCGGGCATACCTTTCGGTGAGTTTCTCCTGCAGCGCACACTGCAGTTCAGGGTCGAACAGGCCTACCTGATCAGCCGGGAGAACGGCCTGCTGATCGGTCATGTGCATCACGAATCGGCGAAGATCAAGGACAGCGACGCGGTGTCGGCGATGTTCACGGCCATCCAGGATTTCGTCAAGGAGTCTTTTTCGCCCGATCGAACGGGTCGCCTCGAATCCGCGGATATGGGCGAGTTCACGTTGTGGGCGGTGCATGGCCCGCATGCGCTGCTCGTCTGCGTGATTCGCGGCGTACCGCCGAAGCGGCTGCGAGCCGACCTGAGTGCGATCCTGGAGCGCGTGCATTTCCGGCACGGCGACGCGATCCGCGAGTACGCCGGGGATACGTCGGCGGTGACCGACGTCGAGACGGACCTGGAGCGTTGCCTGCGTTTCGAGGCGCATCATGAAGCCGAGAAAAAGGGGCGCGGCACGAAATGGTGGTGGCTCGCCGCTGCATTGCTGGTGATCGGGCTCGTAGCCTGGTCTGGATTCACGGAATGGCAGGAGAGACGGCAACTGGGGCATTTGCGCGACGCGCTGGAGGCAACACCCGGATTGCACATCACGGATATCGACCGCGACGGAGACGAAATGCTCGTGCGTGGTCTGCGCGATCCGCTCGCCGCCTCCGTGGCCGAGATTGCGGCGCGTCTCGATATACCCGAATCGTCGCTGCGGGTTTCGATGCAGCCGTATCAATCGCTCGACCCGGCCATCATCGAGGCCCGGGCCCGGCAAATCTTCGGCGGCACGGAAAAAGTGGACTTCCGATTCTCGGAGGGCACGTTGATGGTATCAGGCGATGCGTCGCCGGCCTGGCAACGTGCGCTCGAGGCGCGTTACGGTCTGCTCGGCGGCGTAGTGTCGCTCGACATGAGTGGTGTCACCGGCCGTGCAACCTCACCTTCGCCGGTGGAGCGAATCGATGCGCTCGACGGCAGGTCGTTCGCGTTCGTCAACGGAACCGAACTCGCCCCTGGCGAAGACGCGGCCCTGCGAATTTTTGCCGGCGAGCTGCACGACCTGGCGACGGCGACCGTCGCCGCCGGCCGGGCCATCGACGTAACCGTCACGGGTGCTACCGACGCGCTGGGCTCGATCGCGACCAATCGTCAGCTCGCCCGACGCCGGGCCGAGGTCGTCGCGAACGTCCTTGCTGCTGCCGGCCTGGACCCTGTCATCGGGGACCCCGACATTCCAGTCGACGGCGCGGTGATTTCGAGCGACGAGAACAGGCGCGTGGCACGGGTCACCGTGGAGCTTCGCGAGGCGCCAGCGTCGCCGTGACCGCGATCAGCAGCAAGATCTGCATTGTCGGCGATTTCGCCGTCGGCAAGACCAGTGTTGTCGAGCGTTTCGTCAACAACCACTTTTCCGACAAGTACCTCAGCACGATCGGCGTCAA
>JBFJQO010000183.1:0-5560 GCA_041616535.1 Woeseiaceae bacterium
GGTATCGCCAACCCGACGTCGCTTGCGCTCCTGAAGGCGCCCGGGCACTGGGGTGCCGAAGGCGCCGACGTTGCCTGCGGCGAGGGACAGCCGCTCGGGGTGCCACTGTCGTCGGGCGGACCGTATTTCGGCTACATGACCTGCAAGCAAAAGCACGTCCGCCAGATGCCGGGCCGCATCGTCGGCCGGACGACCGACCTCGACGGCAACCCGGGATTCGCACTGACCCTGCAGGCCCGCGAGCAACACATCCGGCGGTCCAAGGCGACGTCGAACATCTGCACGAACCAGGGACTGATGGTCACGGCCGCCACGATTTACATGTCGTTGCTCGGTTTCGAGGGGCTCGCACGGGTCGCGCGGCGCTCGCATGCCAATACGGCCCGACTCGCCGAGGGACTCTCTGCGATCGACGGTATCGAGCGACTCTACGATGGGCCCTTTTTCCACGAGGTCGCGCTCAGGCTGGACCGCGCGGTTGCGCCGGTTCTCGAGGCACTCGGCACGCGCGGGATTCTCGGCGGGTTCGACCTCAGCGCTCACGCCGGCTGCGACGCGTTGCTCGTGTGCGCGACCGAGACCAAGACCGACGACGACATCGACGCCTGCGTCGCGGCCTTCACGGAGGTGATGGCCTGATGTCCGGGACGATCGTCGCAAGAATCCGGGTCGACAATGCGACCTACCAGACGCACGGCGAGCTGCCACGCATCGGTACTCATGCGCCGGATGTGTCGCTCGTGAATACGAAACTGCAGAACGTGTCGCTCGCCAACTGGACCGGTAAACGCAAGATCATGTACATCGGCATCAGCATCGACACGGAAGCCTGCGCAAGAGCCGTAATCCGTTTCGACGAGTATGCGGCCGGCCTCGACGACGTGGCACTGCTGCTCGTGTCGTACGACCTGCCGTTTGCGCACAGTCGTTTCAGCAAGGCGCACGACCTGCATCACGTCGAGGGCCTGTCGGCGATTCGCCACGCCGGATTCGGCGAGAACTACGGCGTGCAGATCCTGGACGGACCGCTGGCCGGCATGTTCTCGCCGGCCGTGATCGTCATGGACGAGAACAACACGATCGTGCACCGCGAACACATCGAGGATGTCACGATGGAACCCGACTATGCCGCGGCGTTCCGCGCACTGGGAATCGAGATCGATGAGTAAGCTGATTTTTGAGAAATCCCGCAACGGCCGCCGCGCTTTCGCGCAGGCGCCGGCAGAGGCGGGCACACCGGAGATTCCCAGGCAGTTCCTGCGGACCGACAGGCCGCGCCTGCCCGAGGCCTCCGAGCTGCAGACCGTGCGTCACTTCACGCGCCTGTCGCAGAAGAACTTCTCGATCGACACGCAGTTCTACCCGCTCGGCTCGTGCACGATGAAGTACAACCCGCGCGCCTGCAATGCACTGGCGTTACTGCCCGAGTTCGCGGGGCGCCACCCACTGGGGCCGGTCAGTCACGGCCAGGGTTTCCTCGCCTGCATGCACGAGTTGCAGCAGATGCTGAAGGAAGTGACCGGCATGCAAGGCGTGTCGCTGACGCCGATGGCCGGCGCGCAGGGCGAGCTGGCCGGCGTCGCGATGATCAAGGCCTACCATGACGCCCGCGGCGACACGGAACGCACCGAAATCATCTGTCCGGATGCCGCCCATGGCACGAACCCGGCGACCGCGACGATGTGCGGTTGCACGGTCAGGGAGATCCCGACGGGGCCGGACGGCGACGTCGACATGGCCGCGCTCGAGGCTGCGCTCGGGCCGCAGACGGCGGGCATCATGCTGACCAACCCGTCGACGCTCGGGGTCTTCGAACGCCACATCAAGGACATCGCCGACCTCGTGCACGAGGCGGGCGGGCTGCTGTATTACGACGGCGCCAACCTCAATGCGATCCTCGGCAAGGTGCGCCCGGGCGACATGGATTTCGACGTCATCCACATGAACCTGCACAAGACGTTCTCGACGCCGCACGGCGGCGGCGGGCCCGGCTCGGGCGCCGTCGGCGTCAACGAGCGCCTGCTGCCGTTCATCCCCGTCCCGGTCGTCAAGAAAACTGAAGTCGACGGGAAGACGACGTTCGACTGGGCGACCGAAGATGACTTCCCGCAAACGATCGGCCGCCTGTCCGGTTTCATGGGCAATGCCGGCGTGCTGCTGCGTGCCTACGTGTACATGCGCATGGTGGGCCGCGGCGGCATGGAGCGGGTCGCCGAGTACGCCACCCTGAACGCGAATTACCTGATGGCGCGCCTGCGCGATGCGGGGTTCGAGCCGGCATTCCCCGCACGCCGGGCGAGCCACGAGTTCATCATAACGCTCCGGCACGAGGCCAAGGAGTTCCACCTGACGGCGATGGATGTGGCAAAGGCACTGCTGGACCGCAATTTCCACGCGCCGACGACCTATTTTCCGCTTCTCGTGCCCGAGTGCCTGCTCATCGAGCCGACCGAGACCGAGAGCAAGGAGACCCTCGACAACTTCGTCGCGGCGATGGTCGAGATCGCACGCGCTGCGCGCGAAGACGGCGTCGAGTACAAGGACGCGCCCCACACGATGCCGGTGCGCCGCCTCGACGATGTCAAGGCCGCGCGTGAGCTCGATCTGCGCTATCGGCCGGAGTGATGTCCCGGGTTCATCTGTGACCTGCGTATTCGCGCCAAGCGCCTGATTCTGCTCAAATAGGGGCGCGCCCACACAATTAGGGTACCGGACACCCTATTTACTTGGACCTTGTACCGCCACGGACGGTCAAAGGCAGGGAAATAGGGTGTCCGGTACCTTAATTTTCTGCAGCAACCAGGAAGACCATGATCTACGCCAGGATTCTCGCGGCAGTCGCCGCGCTCGCGATTTGCTTTCCCGCGCAGGCCGCGGACGACACCGCCTGGACCGAAACGCTCGAGCGCATCTCGTCGGGCGTCGTCTCGATCCGCGTCGACTCGACGCGCGCCTTCGACACCGAATGGAACACGTCGACCCAGGCGACGGGCTTCGTCGTGGACGCCGAGCGCGGCCTGATCCTGACCAATCGCCACGTCGTGACGCCGGGCCCCGTCATCGCCGAGGCCGTCTTCCGCAATAACGAGGAGGTCGTGCTTACGCCGGTCTACCGCGACCCGGTCCACGATTTCGGGTTTTTCCGCTACGACCCGGCCGATCTCAAGTACATCGAGCCGGTCGAATTGCCGCTGGCACCCGACGCGGCCGGCATCGGCAAGGAGATCCGGGTCGTCGGCAACGACGCCGGCGAGCAGCTCTCGATTCTTGCCGGCACGATCGCGCGCCTCGATCGCAAGGCCCCCGAATACGGCCGCGGCAAGTACAACGACTTCAATACGTTTTACCTGCAGGCCGCATCGGGAACTTCCGGCGGCTCCTCGGGGTCGCCCGTCGTCAACATCGAGGGCGAAGTGGTCGCGCTGAACGCGGGCGCCAACAATTCCGCGGCCAGCAGTTTCTTCCTGCCGCTCGATCGCATCGAGCGGGCCCTGCGCAGGTTGCAGGCCGGCGAGGCCGTGACGCGCGGCACACTGCAGACGACGTTCCGCAGCGAGCCCTTTGACGAGCTGCGCCGGCTCGGGCTGACGGAGGAGTCGGAACGGCTTGCGCGCAAGGCGTTCCCGAAACAGACAGGCATGCTGACCGTCGACCAGGTCATTCCCGAGTCGCCCGCGTCCAGCGTACTCGCGCCGGGCGATATCCTCGTGCGCGTCAACGGCGAACTCGTGACCCAGTTCGTGCCGCTCGGTGCCGTGCTCGACAGCTATGTCGGCAAAGACATCGAGATCGAAGTCGAGCGCGGCGGCAGGCGCATCTCGGCCACGGTGCGCGTCGACGATCTGCACGCCATCACGCCGGACGAATATCTCGAATTCGGCGACGCGATCGTCAACCGGCTCTCCTATCAGCAGGCGCGGCACTACAATAGGCCGGCCAGTGGCGTGTACGTAGCCAACCCCGGTTACCTGCTGTCACGTGCGGCGATTCCGCGCGGCGCGGTCATCGTCGAAATGGACGGCGAGCCGATTGCCTCGCTCGACGATTTCGAAGCGGCACTGGCCGAACTTGCCGATGGCGCGCGCGCGCTCGTGCGCTACGTGACGATGGAGAATCCCCAGAATTCGATCGTGCGCCTGCTCGAGATGGACCGTGTCTGGTTCCCGTCGCGGCGTTGTGCACGGGATGATGCGCTCGGCGTGTGGCCGTGCCGCGACCTCGCGCCCGGACCGGCGGCGGAGCCGCCCAGGGTCGGCAGTACGCGGCTGACCGAGTACCGCGACCCAATCGTCCGCGCGATCGCGCCGTCACTGGTCGTCGTGACCTTCGACCTGCCGTACACGCTGTCCGGCGTCGCGGACCGGCATTATTACGGGACCGGCCTCATCGTCGACAAGGAACGCGGCTACGTGCTCGTCGACCGCAACACCGTACCCATCGCAATCGGCGACGTGACGATTACGTTCGCGGGCTCGCTCGAGGTCAAGGGCAAGATCGAACAGCTGCACCCGCTGCACAACTACGCGATCGTGTCGTACGATCCGGCCAGCATCGGCGACACGCCGGTGCGCCAGGCGAAATTCAACGACAAGTCGCTGCGCCCCGGCGACGAGCTCTGGGTCGTCGGCATCAAGGGCGACCACCAGCTCGTGCACCAGAAGAGCACCGTGTCGTCGGTCGATCCACTGGTCCTGCCGCTGTCGCGCACGCTGCGCTTTCGTGATTCCAACATCGAGGGCATCTCGCTCGTGAACGCCCCGGGCGACGTCGACGGCGTACTCGTCAACCGTAAGGGTGAGGTCCTCGGGACGTGGTCGAGTTTTGCCGTGCAGACCGGCAGCGATTCCGCCCAGTTCAATCGCGGCGTCCGCGCCGAGGTGGCGCGACAGTTCGTCGAGACGGTACGTGCCGGCAAGCCGTTCTATTCGCTCGAGGCCGAGTTCGTTTACGCACCGTTGTTCGCGGCGCGAAAGATGGGCATCGACGAGGAATGGGTGCGGCGCCTCGAGGAGAATAACCCGGTGCGCCGTCGCGCACTGAGTGTCACGCGCCTCGTGGCCGGGTCGCCGGCAGCGAGCCTGCTCCGCAACGGCGACATGGTGCTTGCCATCGACGGCGAGGTCGTCACGTCGTTTCGCGAGCTCGAGCTCGCCGTGCAGAAACCCGAGGTCGTCATGACGGTCTGGCGCAATGGCAGCGTCATCGAGATACCGGTCGAGACCGCCGCGCTGGACGGTCGGGGCATCGAGCGCGCCATCTCCTGGGCCGGTGCGCTGATCCAGGACCCGCATCGCGCTATGGCGGCGCAGCGGGGCGTCTCGACCGACGGCGTCTACGTCGCATACTTCAGCTACGGTTCGCCGTCGACGCGTTACGGACTCTGGGCCGGACGCCGCGTCGTCGAGGTCAACGAGCGGCCGACGCCGGACCTGCAGGCTTTCATCGATGCGGTCAGGGACATCGGCCACCGCGAGTCGGTGCGCCTGAAGACCAAGTCCTGGAACGGCACGGCCGAAGTGATCACGCTGAAACTGGACACGCAGTACTGGCCGGCGTATGA
>JBFJQO010000184.1:0-5524 GCA_041616535.1 Woeseiaceae bacterium
AAGGGCCGCGTCGTGATTATGGCGGCGGGGACCGGCAACCCCTTCTTCACGACGGATACGGCCGCGAGCCTGCGTGCCATCGAGATCGGCGCCGACATGCTGCTCAAGGCCACCAAGGTCGACGGCGTTTACGATGCCGACCCGGCCGCGAATCCCGACGCGAAGAAGTACGACGTCGTTTCCTACGACCAGGTGATCGAGGACAAGCTGCGCGTTATGGACGCGACGGCGATCGTGATGTGCCGCGATAATCACCTGCCATTGCGTATCTTCGACCTGGCCCGCGCCAATGCGCTGGTCCAGGCCATGTCGGGCGACGAAGTCGGAACGCTGGTCTCGGGCTGAGTATCGGCCCGGACACATTTAGAAGAGAGAGGGCATACAACGTGTTGGACGAAATCATGAAAGATGCCGCAACGCGGATGACCAAGAGTGTTGCCGCGCTGCAGTCGGAGCTGACCAAGATCCGGACGGGTCGCGCGCACACGAGCCTGCTCGATCACATTACCGTCGAATACTACGGCAGCGAGGTTCCGCTCAACCAGGCCGCCAACGTCGGCATCGAGGACTCGCGGACGCTGACGGTCACGCCGTGGGAGAAGGACATGGTGCCGGTCATCGAGAAAGCGATCATGGGGTCTGATCTCGGCCTGAACCCGTCGTCGGCGGGTACGGTCATCCGCGTACCGCTGCCGCCGTTGACCGAGGAGCGCCGCAAGGACATGATCCGGGTCGTGCGCAACGAGGCCGAGGGCGGCCGAATCGCGGTCCGCAATATCCGGCGTGATGCGATGCACGACGTGAAGGAACTGCTCAAGGAGAAGATGATCGGCGAGGACGAGGAACGTCGCGCCGAGAGCGAGATCCAGACGATCACGGACAAGTACGTGGCCGAGATCGACGAGCTCCTGGCGGTCAAAGAAGCGGAGCTCATGGAGATCTGACGGCCGCGCCGTCGCGTCGACCCATGTCCGCCGATATCAGTAATATCCCCGTACACGTCGCCGTCATCATGGATGGCAACGGTCGCTGGGCGAGTGCTCGCGGCAAGGCCCGCCATGCCGGCCACCGCGCCGGCGTCAAGGCGGTCCGCGCCACGGTGGAAGCGGCGGCGGAGCGCGGCGTGCAGCATCTCACGCTGTTCGCATTCAGTAGCGAGAACTGGAGCCGTCCGCAGGAGGAAGTCTCCAACCTTATGAGCCTTTTCGTCGAGGCGCTGCGACGCGAAGTGAAGGAGCTGCATCGTAATAATGTACGGCTGCGCTTCGTGGGCGCGCTCGAGCTGTTGAGCGACGGCTTGCAGAAGAACATCGCGGCCGCAGAGGCGAAGACCGCGGGCAACACGGGCCTGCGACTGAACGTGGCGGTCGCCTATGGCGGCCGCTGGGACATCACTCGTGCGGCGCGTTCGCTCGCCGGCAAGGTTGCCGCGGGCGAACTGGGCATCGCGGATGTCGACGAGGCGTCGCTCGCGGCCGGCCTGCAGCTCGGGGACACGCCGGACCCGGACCTTCTGATTCGCACCGGCGGCGAGCAGCGCATCAGCAATTTCCTGTTATGGAACCTTGCTTATGCCGAATTATGGTTCACGGACGTGTTGTGGCCGGACTTCGACAAGCGCGAATTCGACCGGGCGCTTGCGAATTTTGCCGGCAAGCAGCGGCGCTACGGTCACACGGGTGACCAGGTAGAGGCAACGAAATGCTGAAGATGCGAATCATAACGGCTGTCATCGCCCTCGCGATCGTCGCGGTCGTCCTGTTCGTGTTGCCGCCGCTGTATGCGGAATTGGTCATCGGCCTGCTCATGCTGGCGGGTGCCTGGGAGTGGTCGGGTTTTCTGGGCGCCGACAGCACGGCGTTGCGCTCCGTGTATACGGCCCTCGTCGGCGCGGCTCTTGCCGGCGTACACGGCCTCGGTGCCGGCGACGTAGTACTCGTCCTCCAGGTCGCGTGCGTGTGGTGGGCAAGTGCATTCGCCTGGAACCTGGCGTTTCCGACGCCAATCCCGACGGTCCTTCGCTGGCTATGCGGTTTCCTCGTTATCGTGCCGATGTTCGTCGCGCTGTATTCGCTGTTGCGCCTCGGCGTCGAGTACCTCGTGTTCATCCTGTTGCTCGTCTGGCTTGCCGATGGCGGCGCCTATTTCGCGGGCAAGCGGTTCGGACGCGTCAAGCTCGCGCCGCAGATCAGCCCGGGAAAGACCTGGGAAGGGGTCGTCGGCGGCATGCTGGCCGTTGCGGCGCTCGCCATTGCCGCCGCATTTTGGCGGGATCTCGGCATCGGGGTATTCCTGCCGTTCTGCCTTGCCGTCGCCGCGATCTCGATCGTCGGCGATCTCACGATCAGCATGTTCAAGCGCACGGCCGGGCTCAAGGACTCGGGTGCGCTGTTTCCCGGACACGGCGGTGTGCTCGACCGCGTCGACTCGATCGCCGCGGCCTCGCCGTTGTTCATGCTCGGCCTGACGTGGCTGGGAATGGCATAGCCGTGCGTTCAGGAGACGTTCATCGTGTGCGAGATAGCGTGGTGTGCGATGCTGCGGGAACTGTGGCCAAGTGCATGAGTCAACAAGGAAATGCAGTCCGTGGGTAGCGCCTTGACCAATTTGCTTTCGTTCATCGTCGCGATCAGCGTGCTGGTTGCGATACACGAGTTCGGTCATTACATCGTGGGTCGTTGGGCCGGCATGAAAGTGCTGCGGTTCTCGATCGGCTTCGGCAAGCCCCTGTGGCTGCGGCGCGCCGGCAAGGACGACACCGAGTACTGCATTGCATCGATCCCGCTGGGCGGCTATGTGCGCTTCCTCGATTCGCGCGAAGGGCCCGTGCCGCCCGCAGACGAGGGTCGAGCGTTCAATCACCGGCCGATTCCCTGGCGCATTGCCGTGTTGCTGGCCGGCCCGTTGTTCAACTTCCTGTTCGCGATCGTCGCGTACTGGGCGTTGTTCATGCCGGGCGTGATGGTGCTCAAGCCGGCGATTGGTGAAGTGACGCCGGGTTCTCATGCTGACCAGGCCGGACTGCAATTCGGCGACAAGATCCTCGCCGTGGGTGACGAACCGATCGAGGACTGGGAATCGGCGCTCGTCGCGATTCTCGATTCGATGGTGGCGACCGGCGAAGTGCCGCTGACCCTGGAGAACGAGTGGGGCGGGCAACGCCGCGCGACGATCGACGTCGGCGACGATGCCTCGCGACTTACCGAACCCGGCATCCTGTTCGATGGACTGGGCTTCGCCGTCTGGCAGCCGCCGGCATCGGTCGGCTCCCTGACCGCCGGTGCCGCCGCCGAACGCGCCGGGCTCCGGGTCGGTGACCGGATCGTGTCCGTCGACGGCGAAGCCACGCCGACCTGGGGTGACTTGCTGACGGTCGTCCGGGGACGCCCGGACAAGACGGTCGACGTCGAGTACGTGCGCAGCGGTTACACGTCATCGGTCAGACTGACGCTCGGCGCGGAGGGCAGCGGCGAGGAACGGCGCGGTATCATCGGCATCGGCTTGCCGGAGCGGTCGGTCGATTACTATTTCCTGCGGACCTACACGCCGCTGGAGTCATTCGGTGCCGCGATCGACAAGACCTGGAGTTCGACGCTGTTCACAGTCCGCATGCTCGGCCGCATGGTGACCGGGGACGTGTCGTTCAAGAACATCAGCGGGCCTATCAACATCGCCCAGTTCGCCGGCGAGTCGGCAGAACGGGGAATGAGTTACTTTGTCGGTTTCCTCGCGATCATCAGCATCAGCCTCGGCGTGCTGAACCTGTTGCCGATCCCCGTGCTCGACGGCGGCCAGATCGTGTACCAGCTTGCGGAAGCCGTGAAGGGTAGCCCGCTGACCGATCGGGCGCAGATTATCGGCCAACAGATCGGCATACTCGCGCTGCTGCTCCTGATGAGCTTCGCGTTCTATAACGACATTGCACGAATCTTGGGCTGACCGGAAGGGACGGAAAGACTTTGCACATGAGACACATTTTTTTCGTTTTCCTGATCATGCTGCCGATGGCGTCGATGGCTGCGGACCCGTTCGTCGTCAAGGACATGCGGGTCGAGGGTCTGCAAAGAATTTCCGAAGGTACGGTCTTCAACTACTTGCCGATCAATGTCGGTGACACGGTCGACAGCGTCCGTCTCGGCGAGGCGATCCGCGCGCTCTACGGCCAGGACCTGTTCGACGATATCGAGATGCGCCGTGACGGCGACACCCTGGTCGTCGTCGTGCGCGAGCGCCCGTCGATCGAAAGTTTCGAACTCGAGGGTAACAAGGACATCAAGACCGAGGACCTGATGGACTCGCTGCGCAGCGTGGGACTCGCGCGCGGCCGTACCTTCGATCGCTCGGTGCTCGACAACGTCGAGAGTTTCCTGCGAGAGCAGTACTACGATCGCGGCAAGTACGGTGTCGTGATCGAATCGGATATCCAGCAGCGGCCGAACAACACGGTGCGCATCAAGGTCAACGTCACCGAGGGCGATCGAGCGAAGATTCGCCAGGTCAACATTGTCGGAAACAAGACTTTCGACGAGGACGAGATTCGGGCCGGTTTCACCCTCGACACGGCCAACTGGCTCTCATGGATCCGCCAGGACGATCGCTACGCGAAGGAATCCCTCGAGGGCGATCTCGAGATTCTGCGCTCGTTCTACATGGACCGTGGTTACGCCGACTTCAAGATCCTGTCGACCCAGGTTGCCATATCGCCGAACAAGAAAGACATCTTCGTCACGATCAATATCGACGAAGGCGAGCTCTACACGATCTCCGACATCAAGCTTGTCGGCGAGATGGTGATCGAGGAGGTTTACCTGCGTGCACTCGTATTGGCGCAGCCCGGTTCGATCTTCAACCAGAATCTGCTGACGCAATCGGCCGACCTGATGAAGTTCCGACTCGGCGAGCAAGGTTACGCCAATGCCGAGATCGAACCGGTGCCAGAACTCGACCGCGAAACCAAGCAGGCTGAAATCACGTTTTACGTGAATCCGCAGAACCGCGTGTACGTGCGCAACATCAATTTCAACGGCGTCAACCAGGTCGACGACGAAGTGCTACGCCGCGAGATGCGCCAGATGGAAGGTTCGTACCTGTCGAATACGCTCGTGGACCGCTCCAGGATTCGGCTGCAACGACTGCCGTTCGTCGAGAGTGTCGAGGTGAACAACTCGCCGGTACCGGGAAGCCCGGATCTCGTGGACGTGGGTTTCGACATCGAGTACCGCATGCCGGGGCAGTTCTCGGGCGGCATCGGCTACTCCGAATCGCAGAAGGTCATGCTCAATGGCAGCATCGTCCACACTAACTTCCTCGGCACCGGCAACCGTGTCGCGGTCGAGCTGAATTCCGGTCGATTCCAGAAGCTGTACAGCATCTCGCATTCGGATCCCTACCGGACGATGGACGGTGTGCGCCGGACCGTGAGCGTCAATTACCGCGACATTACGCAGTTCACGTCGGCTGCGTCGGATTTCTCGACGACGAGCGCCGGCGCGACGCTGGACTACGGCTACCCCATTTCGGAATA
>JBFJQO010000185.1:0-5508 GCA_041616535.1 Woeseiaceae bacterium
CGCGCCGATACCACTCGATCATCGTGAACTCGGGCTGGTGGCGGCGACCGGTTTCGCCGTCGCGGAACACGCGGCAGATCGAGAAGATGTCGGGATAGCCGGCCGCGAGCAGCCGCTTCATGCAGAACTCGGGCGACGTATGCAGGTAGAGCGGCCGGCGGCCAACGGCGCTGTCCGGAATCGCGAAGCTCTCGATCTGCGTGTCGCTCGCGGCCCGGGGACTCAGGGCTGGCGTGTCGACCTCGAGGACGTCCTGCGAGGCGAAGTAGTCGCGGACCCGCCGCATGATCGCGGCCCGGCTCGCGGCAGCCGCGGGACCGGATGCCGGCCGCCAGCCGGTCACCGGGACTCGCCGGCGAATTCCCCGATCTCCTCGCCCATGCGCAGTGTTTCGCCCGGTTCGAGGTCGTCGTCCCATTCGCAGGTACCGGCGGGTAGCACGAGGATCACGGTCGACCCCATGTTGAACCAGCCGAGCAGATCGCCTTTCTGCAGCGTCGTCCGGTGCGCGGACAGATCGAGCACATCGACCATGCCCGCCTTGCGCGGCCGGATCTCACCGGTCCACGGCGTCGAGATGCTGCCGACGTTGAGTGCGCCCACGAAGACCAGCACCGCCGGGCCGTGGGCGGTGCGGAAACGCATGACCAGCCGTTCGTTGCGGCAGAAGAGTCCTTTCAGGTGCGACACGGTCGCATCGTTGACGCTGAACAGGTCGCCCGGTACATAGCGCGCGGCGACCAGCTCCCCCGCGAACGGCGCGTGCACGCGATGATAATTGTACGGTGCGAGGTAAATCGTGGCGAAGCTGCCGTCGACGTAATGCTCGACCTCGTCGAGATCGGTGGCGAGCAGGTCGCCGAGGGTGTAGTCGATGTCTTTTGCCTGGAAAATCGTGTCGGCGCGGATGGCGCCGGCCGCGCTGACCGTGCCGTCGACGGGCGAGATGATTGCGTCTTCGTCGTCATCGATGTCGCGCGCCCCGTCCCGGAGTTCGCGAGTGAAGAACTCGTTGAATGTTGCGAAACCGCCGGGCACGTCGAGCTTCACCTCATCGAGGTTAACTTCGAAGGCCCTGGCGAAACGCGTAATCAGCAGGTCCTTGACGCGCCGATCACGAATCCGTGCGACGCGCCAGACGATCGCCGTGAGCCAGTGACGAGGCAGCAGGTACTGCAGGGCGACAAAGGCGCGCGCCATCATCGCCCGGACTCCCGCCCGATGCGATATTCGATCGTCAGCACCGGCACGTCGCCGCTCAGCAAATGGAGCGTTACCGCGTCCCCGAGGTCTCGTGCGCGTGTCAGCATCAGGTGCTTGCCGCCGCGTTCGAGCGTCAGGGAGCCGTGTGCCGGGACGAGAAGGGCGTCGAGCCGGCGCATCCGCGAGACGCCGTTCTCGATCGTCGTCTCGTGAATCTCGACGGACTCGAACTGCGGGCTGGACGCACCCGTGATGCGGATCGCCTCGTCCGTGGTATTGCGCAGCACCAGGAAACCGGCACTCATCGACCGGCCGGGCAGCGGCGCCGTGATCTCGACATCCGAGGCGACCAACGGCGGTTGCTGCCCGCCGCAGGCCGCGAGCAACAGGACTGCGAACAAAAATTTCGTGCGCATCAATCGGCCGCCATGATGATCGGGAGATCGTGCACGAAACTGTCGACGACGTGCGGCCCGCCGAACAGCGCGCTGAACGCACCGTCGGGATCGACGACCAGCACGGCGGTTGAATGATCGACGACGTAATTGTCGCCGTCGGTCGCCTGCTTCTGGAAGTAGATACCGAGACCGGACGCCAGCTCCGCAATACCGTCCGGTGTGCCGGTGATGCCGAGATTGCCTTTACCGAAGTAATCGACGTAGCGTCCGAGAATCGCGGGCGTGTCGCGCTCGGGGTCGACCGAAACGAGGACGATGCGCGGCAGTTCCGCCTGGCCCTGCTTCTCGAGCTCGGCTTTCGCGGCTGCGAGCACCTGCAGGGTCGTCGGGCAGATGTCCGGGCAATGGGTGAAGCCGAAAAATACGAGGTCCCACTGGCCGGCGAACACCGACCGGTCGATCGTGTTGCCGAACTGGTCGAGCAGCTCGAACGGCGGTACCGGGCCCGGCTCGGGCAGGACGAGGGCCGTGTGCGGAGCGGCCGGCGCCTGCGTGCGCAACGCGACAAAAATGCCTGCGGCCAGTGCTACGCCGAAGAGCATTGCGACAATCAGGTTCCTGGGATTCATAAGAACGTGCGTGTGAAACGGAGCGGCAATTCTACAGGCATATGCCTTGTTAAGGTGGTAGATTCGCGCGGCATGACCGTCGAGCAACTCATTCGCGATATCGCGGCCCGCTTCGAGGCGGCCGGCCTGACGTTCGGGCACGGCACCGATAACGCCGTGGACGAAGCAGCCTGGCTCGTGTTCGCGCGGCTCGGCCTGTCCCACGACGACGCACCGGGCGTCTATGCCAACGCGCTGACCGAAGCTGATGTTGCAGCTGTGGAGAAACTGGCAAAGCGCCGCATCGACGAGCGGGCGCCGCTCGCGTACCTCGTCAACGAAGCCTGGTTCGCGGGCTACCGATTCTACGTGGACCAGCGTGTGCTCGTGCCGCGCTCTCCGTTCGCCGAGTTGATTCACCAGCGGTTTGCGCCGTGGATCGCACCGTCGCAGGTGCGGCGGGCCGTCGACCTCGGTACCGGCAGCGGCTGTATCGCGATCGCCACGGCACACGCGTTCCCCGGCGCCGCCGTTGACGCGGTGGACATTTCCGACGATGCGCTGGCCGTCGCCGCGATCAATGTGCAGGCCCATGGCCTCGAAGGGCGCGTCAGGCTCGTGAGATCGGATTTCTTCGAGGCGCTGGGCGACACCCGTTACGACCTGATCCTGAGCAACCCGCCGTATGTGAATCGGGCCGACATGGAAGCGCGGTCGGCGGAATTCCGGCATGAGCCCGAGCTCGGGCTCGCCGCGGGCGGCGACGGCCTCGAGTCCGTGAACAAGATTTTGCGAGAAGCCTCGCGATTCCTGACGGACAATGGAATACTCGTCTGTGAGGTCGGCAACAGTCAGGCGGCGCTGGAAGCTGCGTACCCGGAACTGCCTTTCGTCTGGCTCGAATTCGAGCACGGCGGCGCGGGCGTGTTCCTGCTGACCCGCGATGATGTGAATTGACTGGGAAAACAAGGTGTCGGGCAACAGTTTTGGCAGGTCTTTCGTCGTGACGACCTTTGGTGAGAGCCACGGGCTTGCGCTCGGCTGCGTCGTCGATGGCTGCCCGCCCGGGATGCCGCTGTCGGAGGCCGACATCCAGTGCGACCTCGACCGGCGCCGGCCCGGCCGCAACAAGCATACGACACAGCGCAACGAGCCCGACCAGGTGCGTATCCTGTCGGGCGTGTTCGAGGGCAGGACGACGGGCACGCCGATCGGCCTGATGATCGAAAACACGGATCAGCGCTCGAAGGACTACGGCGAGATCAAGGACAAGTTTCGCCCCGGCCACGCCGACTACACCTATCAGCAAAAGTATGGCATTCGCGATTATCGCGGCGGCGGCCGTTCGTCGGCGCGCGAAACGGCGATGCGCGTTGCGGCCGGCGCCATCGCGCGCAAGTACTTGCGCGAACGCGCCGGTATCGAGATCCGTGGCTTTGTCGCGCAGCTCGGCCCGATTGAGCTCGAGCCGAAAGACCTGTCAATGATCGACGACAACCCGTTCTTTTGCGCCGACCCTGGTAAGCTCGATGAACTCGATGCATTCATGACGCGGCTGCGCGAAGAGGGCGATTCGATCGGGGCCAAGATCAGTGTGCTCGCACGCGGCTTGCCGCCCGGCCTCGGCGAACCCGTGTTCGACAAGCTCGAAGCCGACCTCGCACATGCATTGATGAGCATCAACGCTGTGAAGGGCGTCGAGGTTGGTGCCGGCTTCGACGCGGTGACGCAGCGTGGCAGCGAGCATCGCGACGAGATGTCCGAAGACGGCTTCAGCAAGAACGATGCGGGCGGCACGCTCGGTGGCATCTCGTCGGGCCAGGACCTGCTCGTGAGTATCGCGCTCAAGCCGACTTCGAGCATTACGAAACCGGGCAAGACGATCGACAAGACCGGCAAGGAAACCGAGATCGTGACCCGGGGCCGCCACGATCCCTGCGTCGGACTGCGTGCCACGCCGATCGCCGAGGCGATGGTGGCGCTCGTGCTGATCGATCATTACCTGCGCAATCGCGCTCAAAACGCGGACGTAGATTCGGAGACCCCAACACTGTAAGCGCGAGCCCGCTCGCAAAACACACCGCGATGATTTCATCATGCCCAACAAGATTGACGTAGCTGTCGTCGGCGCCACGGGCGTCGTCGGCGAAGCCATGCTGGAAATCCTGGCCCAGCGCAAATTCCCTGTCGGCGAAATTTACGCGCTGGCGAGTGAACGGTCGCTCGGCAAGACGGTCGCTTTCGGCAGGCACCAACTGCCGGTCGGTGATCTCGCCGATTTCGACTTCTCGACCGTGCAGATCGGACTATTTTCGGCCGGCGGTTCGATATCGGCCGAGTTCGCGCCGCAAGCAGCCGAGGCCGGATGCATCGTCATCGACAACACCTCGAATTTTCGTTACGAAGATGACATTCCGCTCGTCGTTCCCGAGGTGAATCCCGACGCGATTGCCGACTACACCAGGCGCGGCATCATCGCCAATCCGAACTGCTCGACGATCCAGATGGTCGTGGCGCTGAAGCCGATATACGATGCCGTCGGGATCGAGCGCATCAACGTGTGCACGTACCAGGCCGTGTCCGGGGCCGGCCGGGACGCCATCGAGGCGCTCGTCAGCCAGACGGCGAAGCTGATGAACGGTCGCCCGATCGAGCTGGAGGGCGACAGCAAGCAATTTGCCTTCAACGCGATCCCGCACATCGACGTCTTTCTCGACAATCGCTACACGAAGGAAGAGATGAAAATGGTCTGGGAGACGCGCAAGATCATGGGCGACGACAACATCCTCGTGAACCCGACCGCCGTCAGGATACCGGTCTTCTACGGTCACTCGGAGGCCGTACACATCGAGACGCGCGACAAGATTTCGGCCCGGGAAGTCGCCGCATTGCTCGCGGCTGCACCCGGCGTAGAGGTGCTCGACGGGGTCTCGACGGGCCAGTACCCGACGGCCGTTCCCGACAGTTCCGGTAACGACCCGGTTTTCGTCGGCAGGATTCGCGAAGACATCTCTCATCCGCGCGGCATCAACCTCTGGGTCGTTGCCGACAACATACGTAAGGGCGCGGCGCTAAATAGCGTCCAAATTGCTGAAATATTGGCAAAAAACTATCTATAAGCTATAGTTCGCAGGCACAGTCAGGCCCCGACTGGATGTCGTCTATGGGGCTTTGTGGGGTTTGGAGAAATACATTATGTCGCGACGTCTCATGCGCATTTCGCTTGCACTCGTCCTTTTGCTGTCAAGCGAGGTATGGGCCATCGGACTCGGAGACATCGATCTCGACTCGGCGCTCAA
>JBFJQO010000186.1:0-5486 GCA_041616535.1 Woeseiaceae bacterium
GGGCATGTTCAGGTAACTCTCGCTGGACTGCGGAGGCCCGATGCAGACCGTCTCGTCGGCCAGCAGGACGTGCTTGAGGTTGTTGTCGGCCGTCGAATGCACGGCGACCGTCTTGATACCCATCTCGCGACAGGCCCGCAGGATGCGCAATGCGATCTCCCCGCGATTGGCAATAACGATTTTATCCAACATGTCGAAAGGCCTGTTCAGTCACCCTGGCGTTGATCGATGACGAACAAGACCTGTCCGAATTCGACGGGTTCGCCGTTCTGGATACGGATCGACTTGATGACGCCGGAGACGTCGGCCTCGATCTGGTTCATCATCTTCATGGCTTCGATGATGCACAGCGTATCGCCCTCGCTGACGCGGTCGCCGACCTGCACATAGGGCGCCGCGCCCGGCGACGATGCGGCGTAGTACGTACCGACCATCGGCGCCGTCACGACGTAACCGTCCTCGTCGGCAGCGTCGTTCGCTGCGGGCTCTGCGGGTGCGGCCGCCGGCGCCGCCGCCGGGGTGGGTGCCGCCGGCGCCGCGGGTGGCGGTGCATGCGCGATGACCGGGGCTGCGGCGACCGGTGCGCCGGCAGCGTAGCGGCTGATCCTCACCGACTCCTCGCCCTCGGTAATCTCGATCTCGGCGATGCCGGAGTCATCCAGCAGTTCGATCAGTTTCTTTACTTTTCGAATATCCATCTCTAGTCCTCGGCGTTCGCGACAATACGGCTCGCGGCCTGTACCGCCAGCTCGTAGCCGTACGCCCCAAAACCGAACAGGCAACTGTTCGCGATGTCACTGAAAAAGCTGTGGTGCCGAAATTCCTCCCGCGCAAAGGTATTGCTCAGGTGAATTTCTATAAACGGTATCCCGACCGCGAGAAACGCGTCGCGCAATGCGACGCTAGTGTGCGTGAATGCGCCCGGGTTCAGGATGATGAAGTCGACGCCGTCGTTCGCGGCCTGTTGCACGCGGTCGACGAGTTCGTGTTCGGCATTGCTCTGGTAACAGGCCAGCGTATGGCCGAGCCGGTCGGCGGCCTCGACGCAACGCGCTTCGATATCGCCGAGCGTGGTCGATCCGTAGACCGCGGGTTCACGCGTACCGAGAAGATTCAGGTTTGGCCCGTTGATTAGCAAGAAATCGGACATTTCGACTTGTTATGGGCAAGTTTGCCGGAGATGGCGGCAATTCTAACCCTTTTTCCCGATTTTTGCGCAAGTATTACAGCAATTCGAAGGCGCCGCGGGCCTCGTCCTTGTTGATCTCGCCGTTGTCGAGTCGCGTCAGGATGCTGACGATATCGTCGAGGTGCGACTGGTGCAGTTCGCCGACGTAGGCGCCGACGTACTCGCCGTCGCGGGTCACGAACATCGTGAACGGCATGCCGATGAACTCGATGCCCGAGCTCTCGGCCACGGCCATTGCCTCCTGCTGGCCGACGAGCACGGGGTAGTTGAACCCGGCCTCCTCCGCGTAGCGCGCCACGTCCTCGGGGTAGTCGACCGCGATCCCGAGCACCTGGAAGCCCGCCTCGCCGTGTTCGTCCTGGAACGCTTTCAGCAGCGGGATCTCACGCCGGCAGGGCGCGCACCAGGTGGCCCAGAAATTGAGCAGGCGGTGCGAGCCGTCCCATTCGGCGAATTCTCGCGTCGTACCCTCCATGTCGGGCAGCGCGAAGCTCGGATGCGTCACGACTTCGAGCCGGCGGGGCTCGGTGACGGCAGGCGCCGGGGCCTGGACCTGGGTCGGTATTCTCGCGGCGTAGAACAGCGCGCCGGCCATCAAGGCGAGCAGCGCCGTTCCGAAGATCAGCATGATTCGTGACATATTAGTTGAGAGCCTGTCGCAGGTGTTCGTCGAAGTCCTTCGCTTTCATGTAACCCACGACCTCGTAGCCATGGCGCTGGCGGCCGTCCGTGCCGAAGAATATGATCGTGGGGGGGCCGAAGACATCGAAGCGATCGAGAAGTTCCTGGTCGGCCGCGTCGTTGGCGGTCACGTCGGCCTGCAGCCAGACCGTATTCGACAAGGTCGCCTGCACCGCCTCGTCCGTGAACGTGTAGGCTTCCATCTCCTTGCACGACACGCACCAGTCGGCATAGAAATCGAGAAACGCCGTTTTGCCCTGACTCGACGCCAGCTCGATCTCGCGGTCGAGATCGTCGACGGTCTTGATGCGCTTGAACGGCAGCGCGTGCTCGGCGTCGGCGACGACGGTGCCGCCGCCGAGATTCACGCTCGCGAGCGGCTGCAGCGGGTTGCTGCCGCCGGTCAGTCCGCCGAGCAGCAAGACAATCGCGTAAATGAGGGCGAGGGAGCCGAAGCCCTTGCCGAGTTTTTGCACACCGCTCGAGTCGGGCGTCAATGT
Source organism: Woeseiaceae bacterium (assembly GCA_041616535.1). Lineage (GTDB taxonomy): Bacteria > Pseudomonadota > Gammaproteobacteria > Steroidobacterales > Woeseiaceae > UBA1847. The sequence continues at coordinate 2,371 of JBFJQO010000186.1, forward strand.
CGTCAGCCCGCCCATGAATACGCCGGCCATGAAGACGAGCACGGCCCACAGCAGCATCGTGACGCTGCCAGGGAGGATGCGCGACAGCATCCAGATCGCGAGACCGAGCATCATGAAGCCGAACGCATTGCGGACGGCCACCATCCACGGCCCGGCTTTCGGCAGGAACTTGCCCTGCGCAGCGCCGACGAGCAGCAACGGCGCGCCCATGCCGAGCGCCATCGCGAACAGCGCGGTACCGCTGCGCAGCATGTCGCCGGTCTGGGCCATGACGGTCAGCGCCGCGATCAATGCGGGTGCGACGCAGGCCGTGACGATCAGTGCCGACAGCGCGCCCATGACGAAAGCGCCCACCATCGTGCCGCTCTTCTGGTTGCCGCTGACGCTCGAAAGTCTCGTCTGGATGCCGGCCGGCATCTGCAATTCGTAGACACCGAACATGCCGAGCGCGAGCACGACGAACAGCCCGGAGAACAGGATCAGCACCCAGGGCTGGTTGAACGTCGCCTGCAACTGCATGCCGGCCGCAGCCGCCGCTACGCCGGCCAGCGTGTAGACGATGGCCATGCCGAGCACGTACGACAGGGCGAGCGTGAAGCCGCGCGTCGGCGTCACGTCGTCGCCTTCGCCCGCGATGATGCCGGCGAGAATCGGGACCATCGGCAGGACACACGGCGTAAATGCGAGCCCGAGGCCGGCGAGGAAAAACAGGCCCGCCGCGACCCAGATGCTCGAACCCGTGATGATGTTGGCGAGCCGCGCCTGTTCGCTGACCGGTGCAGCCGGTGGTGCCGGCAACGTGCCGACGGCCGTCGCCTCGGGCAGGTTGACGGTCAGGACGCGCGTCTGCGGCAGGTAGCAAAGGCCGCCTTCGGCGCAGCCCTGGTAGCCGAATTCGAGTTCGAGCTCCATGGCCTCCGGCGTTGCCCGCGCGATGGCCAGTTTTGCGAGGAAGCTGTCGAGATAGACCTCCTGTTCGCCGAAGAACTCGTCCGTCTTCATCTTGCCTTCGGGCAGGTCCCAGCGACCGGTCTGTGCATTGTCGCTGAGCGAGCGCACGGACAGTTTGCTCTTGTAAATGTAGAAGCCCGGGACGATCCGGATGCCGAGTTCCACGGTATTTCCGTCGACGGCGAACAGGTCCGGCTTGAATACGTCGTCGACCGGCGGGAAATCGGATTGGGCATTGCCGCCGCCGAGGCCACCCAGTTGCAGCTTGGGTCTGGCGGCCGCGTCCCTTAGTTTGACCGTTTCGGTCCAGGTCTGTGGCGGGTAACAGATGCCGATGTTGTCATCGCAGCCCTGCGACTTGATGATGAGCTCCGCCGTGGCCGGCCGTTCGCCCGTGATCGTGTAGGGGATCTTGACGAAGAAGAAATCGCGATAGATCTCCTGCCGGCCGAAGAACTCGTCCTCGTGATCGAGGCCCTGCGGCAGCTCGGGCTCGCCAAGCGTGAGCGAGTCCGTGCCGCTTTCGAACGACAGCTTCGCCTTGTAGAGATACGCATGTTCGTAGATCGCCCAGTCGATCTCGAAGGCCTCACCCGTGTCCGTAACGACGTACTGGAATGCCTCGGTGACGGGCAGCAACTCGTCGGCGGTCTGCGCGGGCGCGGCGAGAAGCAGCATCGCGAGCAGCACGGCAAATGTCTTTGACAACCTGATCATAGCGGGGCACTTCATGCCAGAGGACCCAACGGGGATGCCGATTGTTACCGCAAAGCGGGCCGATGTCACCGATGCAGGTCGGGTTTTTCGCAGAAAACTCACCGCCCTGCGCTTGAATTTTGACGATCGATGCCTATCATTAGCACTCCTCGCGGCCGAGTGCTAACAGCAGGCGGCCCGAAAACCGAAGAAATACGGTTATAAATCAACAGATTATAGGAGATATGCACCATGAAGATGCGTCCGCTTCATGACCGGGTCATCGTCAAGCGCATGGAAGAAGAGCGCACGTCACCCGGCGGAATCGTGATTCCCGACGCCGCGGCCGAGAAGCCGATCAAGGGCGAAGTCATTGCGGCCGGGAACGGCAAGATCCTCGAGAACGGCGAAGTCCGCGCTCTGGACGTCAAGGTAGGCGATAAGGTCCTGTTCGGCAAATACGCCGGCACGGAGGTCAAGGTTGAAGGCGAAGAACTGCTCGTGATGAAGGAAGACGACATCATGGCAGTTATCGAAGGATAAAGAGGATTTAGGAACATGGCTGCTAAAGAAGTACGATTCAGCGACGACGCGCGCCAGAAGATGTTTGCCGGCGTGAACGTCCTCGCCAATGCTGTAAGAGTGACGCTCGGTCCGAAGGGCCGCAACGTCGTGCTCGACAAGAGCTTCGGCGCACCGACCGTCACGAAAGACGGTGTCTCGGTCGCCAAGGAGATCGAACTCGAGGACAAGTTCGAGAACATGGGCGCACAGATGGTCAAGGAAGTCGCTTCCCAGACGTCCGACGTTGCCGGTGACGGCACGACGACCGCGACGGTGCTCGCCCAGGCCGTCCTGCGCGAAGGCCTGAAGTCGGTTGCCGCCGGCATGAACCCGATGGACCTCAAGCGCGGTATCGACAAGGCATCGGCTGCCGTCGTCGAGCAGCTCGAGAAGCTGTCGAAGCCCTGCGAAGACCACCAAGCCATCGCCCAGGTCGGTTCGATCTCGGCCAACGCCGACACGGAGATCGGCGAGATAATTTCCGAGGCCATGCAGAAGGTCGGCAAGGAAGGCGTCATCACGGTCGAGGAAGGCTCGGGCCTGGCCAACGAACTGGACGTCGTCGAAGGCATGCAGTTCGACCGCGGCTACCTGTCGCCGTATTTCATCAACGACGCGAACAGCCAGCAGGTCGAGCACGAGAACCCGCTGATCCTGCTGTTCGACAAGAAGATCTCGAACATCCGCGACCTGCTGCCGGTCCTCGAAGGCGTGGCCAAAGCCGGCCGTCCGCTGCTGATCATTGCCGAGGACGTCGAGGGTGAGGCGCTGGCAACGCTGGTCGTCAACAACATCCGCGGCATCGTCAAGGTTGCCGCCGTTAAGGCACCGGGCTTCGGCGATCGCCGCAAAGCCATGCTGCAGGACATCGCTGTCCTGACCGGTGGCCAGGTGATCTCCGAGGA
>JBFJQO010000187.1:0-5464 GCA_041616535.1 Woeseiaceae bacterium
ACGTCCAGCTCCGCGCGGCCCTCGAGGTCGAACACCTCGCCGGTCGTGAATTGCACGTCGCCGAGGTCGAATTCTGCGGTGGCGGCGCTGACACCATTGCGACTCAGCGCGAGCGACAGGTCGACGTCGCCCTCACCCGCCAACAGTCGCCCACGATCGGCGGACAGCAGCTCCGACCAGCCCGCCAGCAAGATATCGTCGGCCTCGACGTTGACGTCCCAGTGGCGGTCTTCGAGGGAAACGTCGCGCAGTTGTAATCCCGACACATCGAGCGAACGGCCGAGGTTGCCAGGCAACCGGACGTTGGCGTCGAATGCGACGCGGCGCTTGTCCATGCTGATAAGCGCCCGCGGCATGACGAAGAAATGCGGGCGCTCATCGCCGGGTTGCAGGAACCGCAATTCGATATCTTCGCCGATGATCTCCATGTCGCCGAGCCGCTGCGGTCCCGATTCGTGTGCCCGCGGCACATCGCCGATCGGCGTTCCCTGCACCCACAACCCGCCGCCGGCGAGCTGGCGCACCTCGACACTGGTTTCGCGGATTACGACGCGATCGACACGGAGTTCCTGTTCAAACAACAGGGCGTTGACGGAGATGCCGATGCTGACCTGTTGCGCGGCGATGGCCCGTTTCTGGTTGTCCGGGCGGATCAGTTCCGCTTGGTAGAACTCGAGTTCCGGCCCGGTCAGCGACCAGCGCGCATTCATCCCCGAAAACTCGACCCGCATGCCGATCGCGTCACTCGCCCAGGCCTTGATGTCCTCCTGGTATTCGGGCAGGCGCGGCAGGAACAGGCGAAACAGGCCGACGAGTACGGCCAGCAGTATCAGCAGCGTCGCCACCGCGTAGGCCAGGAACTTGAAGACCGATTTCAGGAAGTTCCTCATCCGGGGCCGCCGCTACATCAACACCACGTCGAACTGGTCCTGCAGGTACAGGGACTCCGCCTGCAGGCGAACGGACTTGCCGGTCTGCTCCTCGAGTTCCGCGAGACTGCGCGCCTGCTCGTCGAGCAGCAACTCGATAACATCCTGGTTGGCGAGCACCATGGCCTCGTCGAACTCGAACTGCCGCGACTGGCGAATGATCTCGCGGAAGATCTCGAAGCACACCGTCTCCGCCGTCATGACGAATCCGCGGCCCGAACAAGCCGGGCAATCCTCGCACAACACGTGTTGCAGGCTTTCGCGCGTGCGCTTGCGCGTCATCTCGACAAGGCCCAGCGGCGAAACCGGCGTGATCTGGTGTCGGGCGTGGTCGCGCGCGAGCGCCTGCTCGAGCACCTGCAGGACATTCTCGCGATGCGCCGGTTCTTCCATGTCGATGAAGTCGATGATGATGATGCCGCCGAGGTTTCGCAGCCGCAATTGTCTCGCGATGGCGATGGCCGCTTCGAGGTTCGTGCGGTATATGGTTTCCTCAAGATTGCGATGCCCGACATAGCCGCCCGTGTTGACGTCGATCGTGGTCATCGCCTCGGTCTGGTCGAAGATCAGGTAGCCGCCCGACTTCAACGTGATGTTGCGCTCGAGCGATTTGCGGATCTCGTCTTCGATACCGTGCAGATCAAAGATGGGACGGCGGCGCCGGTACAGTTCGATCGACGGTTCGTCGCCGGACAGGTAGGTCGATGCGAACTCCTGCATCGCCTCATAATCTTTCTCCGAGTCGACCAGCACGCGTTCGACGTCGGTCGTGACCATGTCACGCAGGACGCGTAGCGGCAGTGAGAGATCTTCGTGAACCAGCGACCTGACGCTGCTCTCGCGACACTTCGCCTGCACGACGTCCCACAGCTTCAGCGAATAACGCAAATCGGCCGCGATCGATTCGCGGTCGGTCCCCTCGGCCACGGTACGCACGATCGCGCCGCAGTCCACATTCTGCTCAGCAAGCAACTCCTCGACCATGAGGCGCAGGCGCTCGCGTTCGCTTTCGTCTTCGATGCGCGCAGAAATGCCGACCGTGCCGCTACGCGGCAGCAAGACGACGTGGCGCGACGGGAGTGTGATGTAGGTCGTCAACCTTGCGCCCTTGTTGCCCAGCGGATCCTTGACGACCTGCACCATTATCTCGTCGCCTTCGCGCACGAGGTCGCGGATCTCGGGAACCTCGTCCCCTGCCTCGCCATTGCGGCCCGCCGAGATGTCCGACGCGTGCAGGAACGCCGTGCGCTCGAGACCGATGTCGATGAAAGCAGCCTGCATGCCGGGCAGAACCCGCAGCACGCGCCCCTTGTAGATATTGCTGATCAGTCCACGCCGCGCGGCACGCTCGACGTAGACTTCCTGCAGGACACCGTTCTCGAGCAGCGCGGCGCGTACCTCGCTCGGTGTCACGTTGATCAGGATTTCTTCTTTTAAGGAGTCGTCAGTCATTGTCAGTTCGTACTCTCAGCACGTCGCAGCCCGCCTGCCGTAACAGCTCCGCGGTCTCGAAGACCGGCAGACCGACGACGCCGGAATAGCTGCCCTCGACGCGCTCGACGAAGACGCCGCCCAGCCCCTGCACCGCATAAGCGCCCGCCTTGTCGCACGGCTCCCCACTTTGCCAGTATGCACGGGCTTCGTCGCGACTGATTTCGCGAAAATACACATAGGTTTCTGACAAAGCGGTTTGCATTCCGTGCGGTCCCTGCAGCGCCACGCCGGTCAGGACCTTGTGCGTGCGCCCCGACAGTTTCGCCAGCATGCCGAGGGCATCGGTCTCATCCGCGGGCTTGCCGAGCGCCTCGCCGCCCACGACGACCGCGGTATCGGCGGCCAGCACGAGCGCCCCCGGGGTGACATCGGCCGACTCGGCCTTGGCCATCGCCAGCCGTACCACCATGTCGGCCGGCATTTCACCGTCGCGCGGCGTCTCGTCTACGTCCACGTGGACGATGTCGAACTCGAGGCCGAGCACATCGAGGATCTCGCGGCGCCGTGGCGACGTCGAGGCGAGGTACAGTCCGTTTGACGGTAATACGTTCATTCTTCAGTCGCGGTGATACGGGTGCCCGGACTGCAGTGCGTAGGCACGATACAGCTGCTCGGCCAGCAGCACGCGGGCAAGTCCGTGCGGCAAAGTCAGTTGCGACAGCGACCAGGTGAAGTCGGCGCGTTGCCGGCACGCGTCCGAAACGCCGTCCGGGCCACCGATGACGAAGCACAGGTCGCGACCGTCTCGCTGCCAGTCCCCCAGCCGGCTTGCCAGGGCCCGGCTGTCGAACTGCTTGCCGCGCTCGTCGAGCAGCACGACCTGCTCGGCGGCGTCGATCTTGTCGAGAATCAGCTTGCCCTCGGCTTCCGTCGCCCGGCCGGTTTTGTCGCTCCTCGACCGCCGCACGGTCGGGATGACGTCGAGCCGGAATTTCCACTCGCGCGGCATACGCCCCGCGTAGATCGCGAACGCGTCGCCCACCCAGGGCGGTTGGCGATCACCAACGGCCAGCAATCGAATGTGCACGACTCACCCGTCGGTGGCCGCCGCACCCCCGTGCGGGGACAGCTCCCCGAGCGGAGATATGGACCAGAGCTTCTCCAGGTTGTAGAACTCACGCACGGCCGGCAGCATGACGTGCACCAGCGTGTCCTGCAGGTCGAGCAGCACCCACTCGCCGCCGTCCTCGCCCTCGATGCCGATCGGACGATGGCCGGCCTCACTGGCCTTCTCCGCCACATTGTCGACGAGCGCCTTGACGTGACGGTTCGAAGTGCCGCTCGCGACGACCATGTAATCCGTCACGGTCGTCATGTCGCGCACGTCGAGCCGAACGATGTCGATCGCTTTGACGTCGTCCAGCGCGGCGATGACGAGGTCGGTCAGTGCTTCGCTGTTCATGCGTGGTTCTCGTGTGATTGCAAATCAGGTCTCCTTGTAAAGGCCGGTTGTTTCGATTTCGTTGCGGACCGCGTCCGGCATCAGGAAGCGCGGATCCCTGCCGGCCGCGATCAGGTCGCGGATCTCGGTCGAGGCGATCTCGAGTTGCGTGACGGCATGGATATGGATGCGGCCGTGCGTGGCCGCATGCAGGGCCTCGATCCGGTGCGTGCCGCGCCCTGCGATCAGCTCGCCGAGCACCCCGATGTCCGGCGCCTTCCAGCCGGGTCGGTGCGCCACGACGATGTGCGCGGCGTCGAGAATCTCTTCCCAGCGATGCCACGCGGGCAGGCCGAGAAACGCGTCCATCCCGACGATCAGACCCAGCGGGTGCCGTGGAAATTCCTCGCGCAGGCTGTTGAGCGTGTCGATCGTGTAGGACGGACCGTCACGACGCAGTTCGCGGTCGTCCGCGACGAAGCCGTCCTGGCCCGCGATTGCCAGTTGTACGAGTCGCAGGCGTTGTTCGGTACCGGCATAGGTCACGCCGCGGTGCGGAGGATCGCCGCACGGCACGAAGCGTACTTCGCCGAAGTCCAGCGCCTGCAGCATCTCGAACGCGGATCGCAGGTGGCCGTAGTGAATCGGGTCGAACGTGCCGCCGAAAACGCCAATCGGCCTCATGCGCGCGCCATCCCGACGACAATGTCGGCCGCCATCTGCCAGGGGTCGCCGTAGCGCTGGCCTTTCGCGGCGGCATCGGCGCGGCCGCTCGCCTTGAGCATGCGATGAAAGTCGCCGGGCTGATGCCGGCCGATGCAGCTGCGCGTGAGGCCCTGGCGGTTCTTCCAGACGCGCGCCGCCTGCATCGCGCTGCCGAGGTCGGTGCCCTGGCGGACCGCGTCGTCGAGCGTCGCGAGCGTGCGCAGCTCGCGTGTCAGGGCCCACATCACGATGACCGGTTCGACGCCTTCAGCTTTCAGCCCGCCGAGGATACGGACGGCACGTGGCGCGTCCCCGGCCATGGCTGCGTCGGTCAGCTTGTAAACATCGTAGCGGCTGCTGTCGGCCACGGCGGTTGCCACGTCGTCGGCCGTGACCGCGCCCTCGCCCAGCAACAGGCGCAACTTCTCGACCTCCTGCCCGGCCGCCAGCAGGTTGCCCTCGACGCGGTCGGCGATCATCGCGACGGCATCGCGGTCGGGCTGCAGACCCGCCTGGCGCATGCGAGTCGCGATCCAGCCCGGCAACTCGCGCGGACCGACGGGCCAGACGGCGAGACTCACGCCTTTCTTGTCGATCGCCTTCGCCCATTTCGACGCGCCCGAATTCTTGTCGAGCTTCGGTCCGGTCACGATGAACAACAGGTCCGGCCCGGCCTGTTCGACCAGATCCACGATCGCCTGCCCGCCGGTGCGCCCCGGCTTGCCGGTCGGCAGGCGCAGCTCGACGATCCGCTGCTCTTCGAACAACGACAGGTTGCCGGCGCCGGCGGTGAGCTGGTTCCAGTCGAAGCCCGTCGTCGCGACATACAGTTCACGGTTGCCGAAACCGCGCTCACGCGCCGCATTGCGGATCGCGTCGACGGATTCGGCGACGATCAGGTGTTCGTCTCCGGTGACGAGGTAACAGGGGGCGAGCGATGTCTTCAGGTGCGATG
>JBFJQO010000188.1:0-5442 GCA_041616535.1 Woeseiaceae bacterium
AGATCGTCAAAACAGGCGAGGCGCGCGTCCTGATCCCCCAATCGTGCGCAGTTCTTGAGGTCTTCGTCCGTGGCCACGGATTGCGCAAAACTGGAGGAAGTGAACATCGCCATCAAGCAAATAAAGATAGCCGTGCTCGATCGAGCCATGTCCCCTCCTCCTTTCGCTCTTTTTGGCATACGGACTACTTTGGAATTTGGAGCCAATCTTTCGCGAGACTCAGTTCGCGAAATATTCGCACATCCCTGTTGTTCTTGAGGGACATCATTTCGTACATTGCGCCCATTCCGAATTCCAGCGCTCCCGACACGACGATGGCCAGTTTGAAACCTCTCAGGCGTTCCGCATCCGAATCGTCTTGTGCGACGAATTTTTCGAGGCCAGACGCCGATATCGCCAAGTCTGAAATGAATCGCACGTCGGAAAGTTCGACGAATCCGGGTTTGAACTTCGGATCTGAGATCATTTTCCGCTTGTGCTCGAGAAGTTCGTCTTCGGTCAACACGTCTGACGCGGTGGTGAAAACCACGCCCAAGTCTTCATCGATGGAATAGGTTATCGGCATTTGCGTGGATCTGTAGCGCCCGCCTGGCGAGCATTCAGGGAACGAGGCCGCAAGATACCATCGCACGGAAACCAGCGAAACCCTGCTCGAGTTTCCTGGCCGCCGGGGCCGGCGGTGGCTACCAGGGCTCCGGGTCGAGCCAGGCGTCGAGTTGCAGCCGTCTGAGCGTGGCGGCCCGCCGCAAATCGTCGAGCGCTGGAGCGTAGCGGCCAATGGCTCCGAAATACGGCAAGGTTGGATCGTGTTCGTCGTAAGCCACGTTGATCCACTCGAAATGCTTGTCGATATCTCCGCCATAGCCATAGGCCATGGCGATCTCATAGGCAGGGACATAGGTTTCGTGCCAACGTTGGGCCAACGTGTCCGCCGCCGCGAGCATCGCACCCTCGTACCCGCCGGCCTCCTCGCCACGGCGCAGCGCCGCGACGACCTCGGGCTGATTCATGGTTATGCCGAAATGTCTGCGCGCCGCACGCAGCGATTCCTCGGAGCGACCGATCTCCTCGCTGACCCACCAGAGTACGTCGTAGCCGAATCCGAGCTGCGGAAATTCCGCGATCGCCTCTTCTATCAGCCCCAGGCCGGCTTCCGCCTCACCGCAGCCCGCCATTTGTGCTCCATGCAGGCCCTTCACGAACGGATTCAACGGATCAAGTTCCCGCGCAATGCGCATCTCCGCGCCCGATTCCTCGCAACGGCCCATCGTCATCAGGAAGTGCGAGTAGAACATGTGCGCCTCGGCGAAATTGGGATTCAGCTGGAGCGCTCGCTTGAACGCCGATTCAGCCGCAGGCCAATCGTAATCGTATAGCCAGTAACCCAGCGCAAGCCCGGAATGCACCTCCGCGCGTTCATCGTCAAGCCTGAGCGCCTTCATGATCAGATCACTGCAGCGTGGCGCCTCTTCGCGCGGCCTGACAAGTCCCGCCTGCAATCGGAATCGGCACAGCTTGTTAAGGCCCGTGTATGCCAGGACGAACGTCGGGTCAATTTCCAGGGCGCGCTCGAAAAAGCCGGCGGCCTGGCGCATATCATCGGGCGTAAACAACTCCGTATGGAATACACCGCGCAGATAGGCATCATAAGCCTCCGGCTTGACGGTGCCGGCCGCTGCGAGTCGAGCCGATTCGTCGTTCGTGAGCTCGACCTGCACTTGCCGCGCCACCAGTCGTGCCGCTGCACTTTGCAACTTCAGGACATCGGCGACGTTGCCTTCGAGCTCGTCGGACCAGACACTCGTATCACTCGTCACATCGACGAGGCTCAGCACGATGCGAACCTCGTCTCCCAGACGGTAGACGCCGCCTTCGATAATCCACGCGACATTGAGTTCCGAGGCGATTTCGGCTGCCGGCCTGGGCACCATGGTGTATGCGAGAGTCGACGTCTTTGAGGTGATTCGCAGGCCGCTGATGCTCGACAGCCGATTGATCAACGCTGCCTGCATTCCATCGACAAAGAAGGCCTGCGCTGGATCCCCTGTCAGATTGTCGAACGGCAGAACGGCGATCGACGCATCGTCGGCCCGCCGCGGCCGAACCGGCTCGTCGTCGACGCCACTTACGCGTTCCGTAAGATCAACAACGATCGCGAGTGAGACGGCAGCAAGCGCCGCGAGGATCACGTAGTCCGCTCGTCTCAGGCCGAGTTCGACACCATCGCCGTGACCGGCAGGAGGCGTGCGTCGGATCCCGTCCGGCGTGACGTCGTAGAGCCAACCGAAAGTAAGCGCGAGCGGAAATCCGAGGATTGCCGCGACCCAAACGAAGCGGATCGCATATGCCGGAACATTGAAAGCCGGAAAAGCCTCCGAAAATACTTGCACGATGACCCACGCAGCAACGATGTAGACGGCCGCCGTGCGAAATACGCGGCGCCGTCGTGCTTCCCTGAAAAAGTCGCCTATTACCGCCATCATCCTGTGGGTTCCGAACCGCCATCATAACTCGGAAGGGAAAAACACGAGTAATCTGAAGACCGCCGCGGAACGCGTGGCCGGCGGGTACGCGAAGAAAGGCGGGCAGTGAGAGGCGTTTCCACGGAAACGCGAGTTCGAACGGCAGCTCTGGCGGATAGCAGTCGTTTTTTTCAACCCCCTGCCCGTACAGATACATCGATCCAAGAAGATGTTGTGCTTCTGCGTCGCCGTTTCTTGCCCGCTGGAAGAGGAAACGTGCGGGCCGCTCTCGAGCGTGGCCGATTCTCTGTTGGCGTGTACGACCGCCTGGTAGCGGTCGGCCGTGTTGCCGCTGTTCTCGGGTTGGTTGAGATGGGTCTCGGCGATCTCCTCGGCGAGGCGCTCGGCCTCGGTGAGCGGCTCGGGACGTAACGCAGCATTCGCAGACATGTCTTCCCTCTTGCACAGATACTGCTTATGGATTCGGTGTACGACAGATAATTATCTGACACTGAGAGGAAAACTGGACTAAAGCGCCTCTTTTTCGGCCGCGATCTCAGCCTCGACTTCTTCCATCATCTCGCGCACTTCGCTGAGCGCCGGCGCCTCCGGGTCGAACTCGATCGTGTTGTGGACGATGCGGGCACGCGCCATGTACTCGTCCACGTCGTATTGCACGACGCTGACCGGCATGCCGTGCGGTTTGGCGGCAATGTCTTTCACATGGTCGCGCAGGTGCTCGTTGAGCGGCTGCCCGAGTGCGTCGACCTGTGCATCCAGCAACAGCGCCAGGCGATCCTCGGGCAGCGTCTCGTCGTCCTCGAGCGGCTCGTGCGCTTCGAAGAACAGGCCGCCGTCGAGTCGGCCGAACTGGTACGGCTCGTTGATGATCGTGACGACCTCGCCGATGTCGACGAGCGTGTAGAGGATCTCGATGTTCTCGGGGTACAGGCGCACGCAGCCGTGACTGACGCGCATGCCGACGCCGTAAGGCGCATTCGTGCCGTGGATCAGGTACCCCGGCATGTCGAGTTTGAGCACGCGATGCCCGAGCGGGTTGTCGGGCCCCGGCGGCACGACGGACGGCAGCGGTTCCCCCATCTCGGCGTGCTCACGGCGCACGGACGCCGGCACCCACCAATGCGGATCCTTGGCCTTGGCCACGACGGTCGTTTCACCGAGCGGCGTCTCCCAGCCGACGCGGCCGATGCCGATCGGATAGGTCATTACCTGCTGCGGCTCACCCTCGGCCGATTCCGGGAAATAGAACAGCCGCTTGGTTGCGATGTTCAGTATGACGCCCGTCTTGTCGACGTCGGGCAGGACGTACTGCGTCGGCAGCACGATTGGAGTGCCCGCCCCCGGCAGCCAGGGATCGATGTCCGGGTTGGCCGCGATGATCTCGTCGTAGCCGAGGCCGTACTCGCGTGCGAAATCGGACAGCGTATCCGCGTCGCGCGCAAACACGACCTGCGGTTCGCCGATCACGGTCTGGCCGGGTGCCTCGAGAAAGAAGTTATTCGGATCCTGCGCGTCCCCGACCGGCCGCTCGTCGAGCGGCACCGTCCTGCCCTTGCGCAGCGACGACCAGACGTCGTCGAGCGTCGCGCACCCGCCGAGCGCGAGCAGCGGAAGCAACAGGAGCGCGCGCCCCAGCCGCAAGCGCTATTCCTTGTCTTCCGCGGGCTCGGCTTCCTTCGCCGCGCGGGGGTTCGGGCCGCAGTCCGTCGCAACCCCTTGCGTCTGCGCCTCGTTATACAGCGGCAGCGTCTTCTGCCACTCGTTGATCAGGTTCTCGATGCGCGTGTCGTTGGCGGGGTGCGTCGACATGAACTCCGCGGGCGCGCGGTCCGAGGATTGCCCCATGCGTTGCCAGAGCGGCACCGACGCACGCGGGTCGAAGCCCGCGCGGGCCATGTACTCGAGTCCGATGACATCCGCCTCAGTCTCCTGGCCGCGCTTGTACGGCAGGCTGATGCCGAGCGACGCGCCGTAGGAGAGCGCATGGTACGCGGTATAGGTCGCACCCGTGCCGTAGCCGCCGCCGACCAGGATGGCCACCGCTTCGATGCCGATGCGCGTCAGGTCGTCACGCCCGGCACGGCTGGCCGAGTGGCCCGCCGTCACGTGGGCGATCTCGTGACCGATGACCGTCGCGAGCTGGTCCTGATTTTCCGTGACCTTGAGAATGCCGCTGAATACGCCGATCTTGCCGCCCGGCATCGCGAACGCGTTGACGGCCTCCTGTTCGAAGATCGCGAGCTCCCATTCGATGTCGTTGTACGGCGGCTCGAGCTGTGCCACGACAGCCTGCGACACGCATGCCACGAAATCGATGGTGGGCCGGTCGGTGACGAGCGGCATGCCGGCGCGCATCTTGTTGAAAGCTGCCGCGGCCTCGGCCTCCATGCTCGCCCGGCTCTGCTGTGTCGGGGCCGACGAACAGGACGCCAGCAACACGGCCGCAACGGCGAACGGAATCAGCAATCGGCTTCGAAGCGTGCTCATGGGGACTCCTTGGCGTACTGGCGGGATTATAGCCTCTCGAACAGGTACCGACCTGCTCAAAGTTTGACCACCGCCCCCGACACGGGTTCCGCTAGCGCGGCAGCCGCGACTCGAAGCGCCGCCGCCAGCCGGCCGCGTCGACTTTCTCGATGGCGCTGTCGACGCCCCCCATGATGCGCTTCTGCAGCGGCTTCTTGATCTTGTATTCCACGCGGTAGAGGTCGCGATCCGCGGCGCGGGCCCGAAGGACCTCGTCGCTCGTCAGCAGTTCGTCGGCGAGCCCGAGATCGAGCGCGCGCGTGCCGTACCAGTGCTCGCCTGTGGCGACCTTGTCGAGTTCGAGGTCGGATCGGTAACGCAGCACGGCGTCCTTGAACAGGGCGTGCACGTCCTCGAGTTCTTCCTGCAACTTGGCGCGATCTTCGTCGGTGTTCTTGCCGAACATCGTCACGGTGCGCTTGTACTTGCCCGC
>JBFJQO010000189.1:0-5421 GCA_041616535.1 Woeseiaceae bacterium
CTCTGCCCTGACACGATCCATGATACGGAGCTATACGCGAACGACAGGACGGCACTCCCACATCAGTCAACCAGGCTGCGGGAGCGCAGGATGCAGCGTTACAAATCATCAAAGCAAGCACAGCGACTCCCGGGCACGCATGCTGCCGCCTGCAACCCATTCAACCTGGGTCGCCACCGAATGCCAGCAGTTAACTATCGTAATTCTCGGTGGCGCGCCTTTGCCTCCTGGGACAACGCTTCATCTGGATAGCTAGAAATACTCGCGACATCGGCGCGGTACCGACTATAAATTGTGAATACCGTCAGGCGGTCTGCAAGTGACCGAATCGACGTTTCAGCAACATGAATTCATTCCGTTGCTGCACGGTTTCGCCACAACAAGAACAAGGCCGGAATAACGACTAGCGTCAGCACGGTCGCGCTTATCATCCCGCCCACCATCGGCGCTGCAATTCGCCGCATGACCTCGGAGCCGGTTCCTCCGCCAAGCATGATGGGCAACAAGCCGGCGATGATTGCGGCAACGGTCATCATGATCGGCCGAACTCGCAACAACGCACCGTCGATTACGGCCTGGCGAACGTCTTCGCCAGTCAGATCGCGATGTTCCGATTTCGCGATTGTCTTGCGCCGGCGAATCGCCTGGTTGAGGTAGACGAGCATGACGACACCGATTTCGACCGCGACGCCGGCGAGGGCGATGAAGCCGACGCCGACCGCTACCGAAAGATCGTAGTCGAGCAGGTACAAGAGCCAGATGCCGCCGATCAGTGCCATCGGCAACGTTCCCATGATAATTGCGACTTCAGCGAAACGCCGAAAATTGAGGTAGAGCAGCAGAACGATAATCGCCAGCGTTACCGGTCCGACGAGGGACAGGCGTTCTTTCGCCCGCACCATGTACTCGTACTGCCCGGACCACGCCAGCGAATAACCGGCGGGCAGATCAAGGCGGCTGGCAACCGTTTGTTGCGCGTCGGCGACGTAGGACCCGAGATCCCGCCCTGCTATGTCGACATAACTCCAGCCGTTCAGGCGCGCATTCTCGCTCTTGATAATCGGGGGGCCATCAACGACATTTACGTCGGCGACGTCAGCGAGCGCGATCCGCGCCCCCTGGGGCGTAACGATCGGCAGCAGGCGTAATTCCTCCAGCGAGCTGCGTACCCGTTGCGGATAGCGTACGTTCACCGGATATCGTTCCAGTCCCTCCACCGTCTGCGTTACGTTCATGCCACCCACCGCCGTGCGCACGATGTCCTGCACGTCGCGGATGTTGAGCCCGTATCGCGACGCCCGATGACGGTCTATGTCGACATCTACATACCGGCCACCTGCCACGCGCTCCGAATACACCGATGCCGTGCCGGGCACATCGGCCAGGACACGTTCGAGATCCTTACCGATTCGTTCGATGACCGTGAGATCGGGCCCTGAAACCTTGATGCCCACCGGTGTCTTGATGCCGGTCGCAAGCATGTCGATGCGCGTCTTGATCGGCATCACCCAGGCATTGGTGAGGCCCGGCACCTTGACGATGCTGTCGAGCTCCGCACGCAGGCTGTCCGTCGTCATGCCCTCGCGCCATTCTTCCCGGGGCTTGAACTGGATGACCGTCTCGATCATCGTCAGCGGCGCCGGATCCGTCGCCGTTTCCGCGCGACCGATCTTGCCGAACACGCTTTTTACCTCCGGCACGGTACGAATCATCTTGTCGGTCTGCTGCAGGAGCTCGCGCGCCTTGTCGATGGATACGCCGGGATAGGTGGTCGGCATGTACATAAGGTCGCCCTCGTCCAGCGGTGGCATGAACTCGGAACCCAGCCTGGTTGCCGGCCACAAACCCACGACAAGAATGAGCAAGGCAGCGACCAGTGTGCTGCGTGGATAGCGAATCACTCCGTGAATGACCGGCTCGTACACCGCGATCAGCACGCGATTGATCGGGTTCTTGTGCTCCGGCGTAACGTGTCCACGAATGAAATACCCCATCAGCACGGGCACCAACGTGATCGAGAGTCCGGCGGCGGCCGCCATCGCATAGGTCTTGGTATATGCGAGCGGCGCAAACAGTCGACCTTCCTGTGCTTCGAGTGTAAACACCGGCAGAAAACTCAACGTGATGATCACGAGCGAGAAAAACAGCGGTGCGCCTACTTCGCTCGCGGCATCGCCGACGATCCGCCAGCGGTTTTCGTCTGTCAGCGGTTCTTTCTCGATGTGCTTGTGCATGTTCTCGATCATGACGATCGCCGCGTCGACCATGGCACCGATCGCGATTGCGATACCGCCGAGTGACATGATGTTGGCGTTGAGTCCCTGCAGCCGCATGACAATGAACGCCGCAAGAATGCCCACGGGCAGGCTCAGGATCACAACGGCTGAGGAGCGCAGGTGAAACAGGAATGCTGCACATACCAGCGCGACCACAATGAATTCTTCCAGCAGCTTTCTCTGCAATGTCTCGACCGCTCGTTCGATCAACGCCGAACGGTCATAGGTCGTGACGACTTCGACGCCGTTGGGCAGACTCTGCTCGAGCTCGGCCAGGCGCTCTTTGACCGCTTCGATGGTTTTCAGCGCGTTCTCGCCCCAGCGCATGACAATGACACCGCCAACCACCTCACCTTCGCCGTCGAGATCGGCGATACCGCGACGCATCTGCGGTCCGAGCCGCAGCTCGGCAATGTCGGACAGGACGATCGGCGTGCCGTTGGGGCCCACGCCCAGTGGGACATGCGCCAGATCGTCGAGCCCCTGCAGATAGCCTGTGGCGCGTACCATGTACTCGGCTTCGCCCATCTCGATGACGGAGCCGCCGGCTTCCTGATTTCCGTCCCGGATCGCCATCTTGACCTTCGTCAGAGGCATGCCGTATGCACGCAGCTTGTCCGGATCGACGACGACCTGGTACTGCCGAACCATGCCGCCGATCGTGGCAACTTCGGCCACGCCCGGGACCGTCTGCAACTCGTACTTCAGGAACCAGTCCTGCAGGCTGCGCAGTTCGG
Source organism: Woeseiaceae bacterium (assembly GCA_041616535.1). GTDB lineage: Bacteria > Pseudomonadota > Gammaproteobacteria > Steroidobacterales > Woeseiaceae > UBA1847. The sequence goes on from JBFJQO010000189.1 coordinate 3,014, forward strand.
AAAGATCGTGTTGGCCACTGCGATCGACCAGCGCGTATTCGTAGATCCAGCCCACGCCGGTCGCGTCGGGACCGAGGGTGGGCTTGGCCCCGTCGGGCAACTGGCCGGCGACCTGGCTCAAGTATTCGAGCACCCGTGATCGAGCCCAATAGAGATCCGTGCCGTCCTCGAAGATGATGTAGACAAAGGAGTCGCCGAAGAATGAGTAGCCGCGCACCGTGACGGCCTTCGGCACGGACAGCATGGCGGTCGTCAGCGGATAGGTGACCTGGTCCTCCACGACCCGGGGCGCCTGGCCGGGAAACGACGTCTTGATGATGACCTGCGCATCGGACAGATCCGGCAAGGCATCGACCGGCGTTTGCCGCAATGCGAAAATTCCCCACGCGACCAGGAAGACAGTCGCCAGCAACACCAGGAAGCGGTTGACGATCGACCAGCGTATCAGCGCGGCGATCATTGCATGCTCTCGTCGGTGTGCGTGCTGTGATCGATCGGCGGTTCGTCAGTGGGTTCTGCATGATCCGTGTGATCCATCGATTCCGGCGGTGAGTTCTCTTCCCCGTCCAGTCGCATTAGCGCCGATCCGATGTTGGATTCGGAATCGATGAGGAACTGTCCCGAGACAACGACACGATCATCCGGTGCGACACCCGATCGAATCTCGACGCGATCGCCCGATTCAATGCCGGGAACGACCGCCTGCGAGCGGAACCTCCCGTCACCCACGCCGAGCACGACCCGGTCGACCGTGCCACCGCGTATCAATGCTTCCCTGGGCACGTGGACGACGGTGTCGGTCGGCGTCCCGAAAATCGTGACGCTCGCGAACATGTTGGGACGCAGAATGGTGGTCGGGTTGTCGAACCGCAGACGCACTTTCAGCGTGCGCGTATTCGGGTCGAGCTCCGGATACACGTAGTCGACGGTGCCTTGCCAGCGCTTGCCCGGCAGGTAGTCGAGCTGGACTTCGGCGCGCTGACCGGCCTCGACCCAGGCCGACTGCCGTTCGAACACTTCAACCTGCACCCAGACGCGGTCGAGATCGGCAATCGACATCAATTCGGTTGCCGGTGTTACGTACATGCCGTCGCGTATGCCGAGATGGGCAACAACACCGTCGGATTCAGCGTATACACGTATGCGCTGCTTCACCGTGCGTTCGGCATCCAGCCGCTTGATTTCCGCCGCCGTGACGCCGAGTGCGGCGAGCCGGTCGCGGGACGCCTTGTGCAGCGCCGTATCACGGCTTTTCAATACGGCGAGATATTCCTCCTGCGCATTTACCAGGGTTGGCGAGTAAAGCTCGAAGAGTACCTGCCCGCTGGATACCGGATCACCGGTCGCCGTAATCGACAGGTTCTCAATCCAGCCGTCGACCCGAGTGTGCACGTGGTGCACGGTTTCTTCGTCGAAACCGACATAACCGACCGTGTGGATGCGACGTGACAGCGGGCCGTGCCCCGCGGGCGCGGTGCGTACGCCGAGATTACTGACGATCGAAGGGTCGATCGAGACGAGCGCCGGATTCGTGCCCTCCACTTCGTCGGCATACACTGGCACGAGATCCATGCCCATTGGCGACTTGCCGGGCTCATCGCGGCGGTAGTTCGGGTCCATTGGCGCCTGCCAGTAGACGATCTCGCGCTCGCCACTCGACGTGCTTTCGATCATGTCGGGGTCGTCCGGCCACCAACGGCCGATTAAAACGCCTGTTACGAGTGCCACGACCATGCTCGCGACGACTGTCATCGTGATTTTCATCGGGAAATTCCTCCGAGGTTGGCAAGCACGGCGTAACTTTGCGCCCGCTCGGTCTGGAGCCGCGCAATGTCGAGTTGCGCGTTCAACTTGTCTATGACGCCACGCATCACGTCAGCGAAATCGCCCGCCTCGCTCCGGTATGCGGCGAGTGCGGCGTTCGACTGATCTTCCGCCTGGACAAGGATTCGCTGCTCGTAAAGTTCGATCCTGCGGGTCAGCTCCTGCCACCGCGCGAACTCTGCGTCGAGCCTGCTCGAGAGTCTGCGTATCAGTGTTTCCCGGGAATTTTCCGCGGCGCGCCGTTCACTCAGGGCGGCTGCGAACTTGCGGTCCTGCCGGTTTTTCCTGAAAAACGGCAGATCGACCGTGACTGAGACGCTGACGAAATCGGAACGCGGGCTGCCGTTGGGCAGGAACCCGTCGCGATAGCCGTAGCCGAGGTCGACGGCCCACCCGGGCTTGTAACGCTCTTCGGCCAGGCGAACTCCGGCATCGCGAGCATCGATTTTCGCATCCGCAGCGAGCACCGCCGGGTGACGCGCAAGCTCATCGGTCAATGTTTGCAGTTCCGGAATATGGCCCCAGGCGGGCAGCTTGTTCGCAGTCGAGCGCGTCGACTCCGGTCCGATCCATTGCGACAAGGC
>JBFJQO010000190.1:0-5312 GCA_041616535.1 Woeseiaceae bacterium
ACAAGTTCCTGCCGATGTACAACGAGGCCGGTGTCCTGCAGGACAACCCGTTCGAGGTGCTCGACTTGAAAGGCGTCGGCAAGCTGATCCGAATGGCCGTGACGAGCGGGCGCGAGCAGCGCGAAGACCTCAAGATCGGCATCTGCGGCGAGCAGGGCGGTCACCCCGACTCGATCCAGTTCTGCCACGACGTGGGCCTGAACTACGTGTCGTGCTCGGGACCGCGCGTGCCGGTCGCACGCCTCGCGGCGGCGCAGGCGAAGCTCAGGGCTCGCGACTGAAAAAAAGCCGGCAGCTCTCGCTGCCGGCTGTCTTTCTTACAGGCGTCTGCCGGTGACGGCAGGCAAACCTTATGCAGCGACCTTGATGCGTCGCGGCATGGCCTTGGCTTGCTTCGGAATCGAGATCTCCAGCACGCCGTGCCGGTCGGTGGCCTTCACCTTGTCGGCGTCAACGGACTCGGGAAGGATAAAGCGCCGGTAAAACCGGCCGGTGCCGCGCTCGGCGCGGCGGCTGACGATCTTTTCATCGGCCATTTCGGCTCGTGCGAATCGCTCGCCCGTAATCGTCAGCACACCCGACTCGAGCGTGATCTCGACGTCCTTCGGGTCGACGCCAGGCACGTCCACGAACAGCTGGAATTTGTCGTCGAATTCGTTGATGTCGACGCTCGGCACCCAGTCGGCCGTGACGCCGCTCGTGTCGTTGGTAGACCAACCCGAGAACAGCCGGTTGATGTCGTCCTGAAGCTGACGGACGCCGAAAAGGGGATCGTATTTGACTAATGACATTACATTGCCTCCAATTATGTAACTTATTGAAAACATGGCATGTTATTGCCAACGATGCATTAGATGAGGACGGCCGCAAAAATTTCAAGGGGTGCCGGACGCGGCTAGCGCCCGAGCCGGTCCAGCGCCCGCCCGGCTGCCTCCAGCAGCGCCTCCGGGCCCACGGGCGACCCGGTCGCGACGGTCATCCAGAGGTCGGGCGACACGCGGCCCGTCAGGCACATGCGCTCGAACTCGCCCCCGAGATCGCCCGACTTCGCAATGTGCTCTTCGAGCTGCCGCGAGATCATTGCACCGATCGGGTAGTCCGGCAGGTAGATTGCGCTGTGGATCATGTGCGAGTAAATGCCGAGCAAGGTCACGTCTTTGATACCGAATACATGCGCGAAATAGCGATTCCAGACGTCTTTCGCGATCTCGACCGTCGCCGCACGAAACTCGGCCGGCGTGGCGTCGGGGTTGTCGTACATCCAGTGCCAGACCGCGATGTCAACGAGTGCAACGGCGCCGATCTCGGCCGCACCCCAGTAATCGTCGAGCGCGCGCATCGCGAGCTGGTCTTCGCTCGGCGAATCGAGGCCGAGCAGCTCGAGGTCGCGCGCCTGGAAGATGAACGCGAGGGCCTCGGTGAACGCCGTGTTGGGAACGCCCTGGAGCAGCACGTGATCGATGTCATTCAGTGAGATCGTCTGTTCGACGTTGTGCCCCATCTCGTGCACGGCGATGTTGAAGCCTTTGTAGTCCATGCCGTCGGCGCCGACGCGAGTACGCAAGCGTGTTTTGGCATCCCGCATCGCGGCGCCCCAGGCATGACCGGATCCGCGCGCGGGTTCGACGACGATGTTCGCGGCGAGTTCCGCTGCGCGCTCTTTCTCGAAGCCCAGGCCAACGAGCAGGTCCGGCATGGCCTCTTCATAGGCCCGCGCCGTCGGATAACGTCTCTTCGTGATCGCATCGAGTTCCATGTTGGTATACGTCCCGGCGGAGCGGAAACCGTTGTACCAGATGTCGAAGGGTTCGATCGGGCGGCCGAGACGCGCTTCGATGAGCCGCGCCGTGCGCTCGAGCAGCGGCGATGTCAGCACCGCGTCGAACATCTCGATGACGCGTTGCTCCGGGATCTCACGTTCCTCGTTGAAGCTGCGGTCGATGCGCGTTGGCGCGGTCGGTGAGTACGCATCGACGAGGCGCTGTGCCTGAAAGGTGCCGAGCAGGGTCGCGTAGCGGGTATCGGGTTCGCGCGCGTTCGAGATCGCGAGGTCGGCCGGTGCCGCCTCGCCCGAGTCGTTCGCGGCGGCGGCAGCCACCGTGTTCGCGTAGGGCTTCCAGTCGACGTGCGGGTTGTTGACGACGATGGCCGGGATCGACTGGTCGACAATACGCTCCATGACCTTCTGGATCATGCGTTGCTTCGCGAGGCCATGGTCGGACTCGCTGTAATTCGCCTTGATTTCGTCGCGCAGGTTCCAGTGCGACAGCAGCTTCATGCCGGCCGGGAACAGGCGCTCGCCCGAATCGTTAAGCAGATGGTGCATCCAGATGTTGTACTCGGCGATGTACTGGTCCGCGGCGGCACCGGCCGCGGCGACGGCCTGCTGGACCTCCGCCGGGATGCGGCGCGCAAAGCGATCGGCGAGGCGCGTTTCGGCCCATTGGCGTCGCGTCCAGTCCTTGCCGTCGCTGAGTCGCTCGTCGAGCGTCGTGATCGGGAAGTTGAGCAGCACGACGAAGGCGAGCTTGTTCTTGAAGAAGTCGTCGCTGACGTGGGCGGCCGGGTCGTAGGCGGCGAACTGCTCGTCGAACGGGAGAATCGGGCCGATATCGAGGTCGGATTGCTCGCGGAATGCCAGCAGTATTTCGAGCATGTGCCCGTCGAGCTGCTCGAGCAGCTTTTCGAAGCGATTGAACATGACGTCGAGCGCCGCCGGATCGCCGGCGAAATTGCGGCGGACGAACGCCTCGAAGTCGTCGCGATCGCCGTCTTCGTCCCGCCAGAAGTCGGCCACCTGGCGCAGACCCCGCCGGGCCCGGGGCTGTTGGGTTTCGCCATGTATTTCAACGAGTTGTCGTTCGAGTTCGGCCACGGACTCGTCCAGCCAGGACGGCCTGTCCGCGAGGGCCGAGGCGCCGATCAGGGTGAGGGCCGCGAGGGCGGCGATGCGCGCGCATAGGACGTTCATTCTTTTGTTCAGCCTTTCGGGTGGGGCGAGGTGCGACCAGTCTATCGCAGCACCGCGAGTCGAGGAATTGCGGGCTGGGTCACAGATTGCCGGGGTGTTTTGCCCAACACTGTCCCTCGCACGTGCGAAAGCGCGACGAGCGTGTTGTCGCCGTGCTGTAAGGGATTATGTCGAAAAGGGATTTTGCGATGTGGCAATGGATTCTCAAAGCATTGGCAGTGACACTGATCCTCGCGACGGCACTGCCGGCCGGCGCGCAGGACTTGACGAGCGCCGACATGCGCAGCCTCGACGGCCAGGTCCAGGAGATCAAGTCCGACGTCCTGAATATCGCGTCGGAGCTGAATAACCTCGAAGAGCGGCTGCTTTACCCCTCGAATACCCAGGTCGCAGTGTTCGTCGCGCTGGCGCCCGAGGAAGACTTCCGGCTCGACGCCGTCCAGGTCCTGATCGACGGTGAACTGGCGACCCACCATATCTACAGTTTCAAGGAACTCGAGGCGCTGCAAAAAGGTGGCGTGCAACGGATCTACACGGGCAACATCCCGACCGGTGAGCACCAGATCAGCGTAACCGTCAACGGCAAGCTCAAGAACGGCAACGACTTCAGCGAGAGCGGACAGTTCTCGTTCTCGAAGGGCGTCAAACCCAAGGCGCTCGGCGTCACGCTGGCTCCTCCCGGGCTGGGTAATGAAGTCATCCAGGTGGGGGACTGGTGATCCATGCGGCCGAGGCTGCCACTTAAGCTGGCGCTGATTGCGGTTGCCACCCTGCCATGCGGAGTTGCGACGGCAGGGGAGCTTAACGACCTGTATTTCGGCGAGGCGCTCTATGAAGCGCACCAGGGCAATTATTTCGAGGCACTCGAGCGCCTCGATACCGAGGTCCGCCAGCACACAGCCGTGGACGAGCCGGAGCTCGACTCGCTGTACGTCCATTTCAATGACGCAACGTTTTCACTTGGTGATTTCGAGCTGCGCTACCGCATGCATCATCGTGCGGGGCGCGCGATCAAGGCCGTTCTCGAGGGTGCCGTCGAGGAAACGGTGCGCAATGACGCCGCTTATCGCCTGGCGCGAATTCACTTCCGCAAAGGCCAGTTTGACGACGCGATGCGTGCACTCGATCGCATCGAGGGCGAGATCCCGAAAGCGATCCGCGATGACATCGAGTTCCTGCGTGCCAACGTCTACCTGGCCCAGGCGAACCCCGAGCTGTCGATGCAGAGCCTCGAGGAACTGCAAGGCTCCGACGGATACGGCGGGTTTGCGGCCTACAACCTCGGCATCGCGTTCCTGCAAAGCGGGCGCCGCAGCGAGGCGCTGGAGCAGCTCGAGAAGGCAGGCCTGATCGGCACCGACGACCCGGGCGAACTCGCGATTCGCGACAAGGCCAATCTCGTGCTCGGCACGATCTTCCTCGAGGAAGGCGCGTTCGAGCAGGCGGTGCCGTTCCTCAACCGGGTGCGTCTCGATGGCCCCTTCTCGAACCAGGCGCTGCTCAGCGCGGGCTGGGCGAATCTCGCGGCGGGCAACTTCAAACGTGCCGTTGTGCCGTGGAGCATTCTCGCCGAGCGCGAAGTTACCGACAGCGCGACGCAGGAGGCATTGCTCGCGCTGCCTTATGCCTACAGCAAGCTGGATATTCACGGCCGCGCCGCGATCCATTATGGCCACGCGCTCGACGCTTTTGTGGCGGAGACGCAGAGGCTGACCGAGTCGATCGACAGCATTCGCGACGGAGGCTTCCTCGAGGCGCTGGTTCGCGAGGAGATCCGGAAGGACGCGGACTGGGTCATCCGGCTGCGCTCGCTGCCAGAGACGCCGGAGACCTACTACCTGATGGAACTCATGGCGTCGCACGATTTCCAGACCGGCCTGCAGAATTATCTCGACCTCGTGGACCTCAAGCGCAAGCTCCTGACGTGGGAGGGCGGTTTCGATGCTTACGAGGAAATGATCGGCATTCGGCGCGACCATTACGACCCGTTACTGCCAGAGATCGACGAGCGGTTCCGTAAGCTTGACTCGCGCATGCGGCTGCGCGTCGAACAACACAAGATGCTCGTCAAGCGGCGTGACGATTTGTTGACGATGCCGCGCCCCGAATTCCTGGCAACGCCCGACGAGCAACGAATCCTCGACACTGTCGACGGTATCGAGGCCGCATTGGCCCTGGATTCGCACGATGATGGCGGCGCACGGCAGGAACGGCTGCGTCGCATCAAGGGGCTCGTGATGTTCACGCTCGAAACCGAGTATCACGAGCGGTTCACCGAGTTCGATCGCAACCTGCGCAGCCTGGACGAAGCCATGGCCGTGGCGCAGGCCGAGTACGACGA
>JBFJQO010000191.1:0-5264 GCA_041616535.1 Woeseiaceae bacterium
GACGCCGTAACCGAACACGGCCGAGCTGCCCGGAATGTCGGTGATGCTCTTCGCGACCCAGCCGCCCGTGCAGGACTCGGCCGTGGCGACCGCCTTGCCCGATTCGGTCAGGTCGGCGACGACGGCCGCCGCGAGTTTCTCGAGTGATGCGTAGTCCGCCATGCCTTACAGGTAGTCTGCAACCAGCTCCTCGGAGACGGCCCAGAGTTTCGCCGCCATGGCGTCGTCCTGCATGTGCTCGTTGGGCACGGCCGGGTTGCAGTCGTCGAAGTAGTACCCCGACACGCCGGCCAGCTCGGGATGGCTCGCGACATAGCACTGTGTCGCCGTCCCTTCCGGGATGGTCTTGAACATCGGGTTGCTCATGTCGTAGTTGCGCTCGGGCAGGTGGCGCGCGAGATTGGTCGGGATCACGCCCGGGTGCAGCGAATTCGACGTCGCACGGGTCGCGGCGAGACGCCGCGCCAGTTCGCGCGAGAACAGCCCGTTGGCCGTCTTCGAGACGCCGTAGGCTTCCCGCGGATCGTAATCCTGCGCGCCGTCGAGGTTGTCGAAGCGAATGCCCTGCGGGGCCCAGCGGTGCGCGCCGCTCGAGACCACGACGACGCGGCCCGCATCGGCCGCGATGACCTGCTCGAGGAGCCGCATCGTGAGCAGGAAGTGTCCGACGTGGTTGACGGCGAACTGCCGTTCGACGCCGTTCACGACCTGCAGGGTCTGCAGCTGCATGATGCCTGCGTTGAGAATCAGCATGTCGAGCGCCACGCCCGTGGCAGCTACTGCGTCCGCGGCCGCCACAATGCCGCGCAGGTCCGTCAGCTCGACGGCCAGCGGTATCGTCCTGCCCTCAACCTCGGCGCAGGCCTTCTTGGCCTTGTCGATCGTGCGCGCGGCTCCGATGACAAGGGCGCCCCGCAGGGCGAGCACGCGCATCGTCTCGAAGCCGAGGCCCGAATTGCAACCGGTCACGAGCGCCGTTTTGCCACTGAGGTCCATGCCGGCGGTGACGGCTTCGGCCGTGCTGCGCTTGCCGAACGCCGAGTCCGGCGGGATCGGCGCGCCGGCCACGGCCGGCCGGTAGCCGGCGAGATGGGTCCAGGCCGGCGTCGGGACCGTCGCGATGGCCGCGGCGACGCCTCCCTGCAATACGGTGCGCCTTGAAATCCGGTCGGTCATGCGTCCCCCTCCTCTGCCAGCAGTGATTCGTAAACGGCGATGTGCCTGTCCGCCATCGTAGCGACCGAGAACGCGTTTTGCATCCGCGCCCGGCCGGCGCGGCCCATGCGTTCGCGTAATGCAGCGTCATCGACCAGCGTCGCGATCGCCTCGTGCAGGGCGGCGGCGTCCTCGGGCGGCACGAGCAGCCCGGTCACCCCGTGTTCGACGGCCTCGGGCAAGCCGCCCGCCGTGCAACCGACGACGGCGACACCCGCAGCCTGAGCCTTGAGCGTCGCGACGCCGAGGCCTTCCGCCGAGGCCGGGTGGACGAACAGATCGAAACAGCCGATGTAGCCATCTAGATCGTCGCGGTAGCCCGCGAATTGCACGGCGTCGCCGATCTCGAGTGCCGCGGCCTGCGCCCGCAGCTCCTTGCCGAGATACCCCTCGCCGAAAATGACGAGCCGGAACCGCGGGTGCGTCTGCTTGAGCTTGCTGGCCGCTTCGAGCAGGTAGCGGTGCCCTTTGCGCGGGATCAGCTGTCCTGCGGCCGCGATCGCGAAGAACCGTTCCGGGATGCCGAATTCGCGACGCACGGCGGCGCAATCGCCTGCTTCGGCAAACGCGTTGGCATCGACGGCGCTGCGGATGACGACGAGGCGCTCGTCCTCGACGCCGCGCTCGCGCAGCACGTCGGCGATCGCCTCCGAGATTGCGATGACCCTGCGAAACGGCCGGTAGCGCAGCCCGGCGACGAGCCGCAGCTCGGTGTGGTCGACACGTCGCGAGACGACGGCGGGCACGTCGGCGAAACTCGCCGCGAGGCCGCCGAGAACATCGGCGCCGCGACGGCTGTGACAGTGCACGAGGTCCGGTTTCTCGTCGCGAATGAACTGCGTGAGCCGGTAGGCGAACGGCAGGTCGAGGTCGCCGGCGCAGAACAGGTTCTGCACGCGGATGCCGCGCTTGCGCGCGACCGAATCGATGCCGGAGTCGGGCGGGCACACGAGGATGTTGTCGTGGCCGCGCGCGCTCAGGGCGTCGATCAGGTAAATAACCTGCTGCGGCCCGCCCAGGAAATGGCGCCCGGTTTCCACATGCAGAATTTTCACCGGCCCATGATAGGCCACCAATACGGTGCCGGACACCTTATTTCCTGTCTAAAGTGACCGGACACCTTAGACTGCGAATAAGGTGTCCGGTACCCTATTTCGATGAGTAACGTCTCGCCCGTCCATACGCCGATGATGCGCCAGTACCTCGCGATCAAGGCGGAGTACCCGGACATGCTCGTGTTCTACCGGATGGGCGATTTCTACGAGCTCTTTTACGACGACGCCAGGCGCGCGGCCGCGTTGCTCGATATCACTTTGACGGCGCGCGGCAAGTCGGCCGGCAACCCGATTCCGATGGCCGGTGTCCCCTACCACGCCGTCGAGGGCTATCTCGCCAAGCTCGTGCGCAAGGGCGAGTCGGTCGCGATCTGCGAACAGATCGGCGACCCCGCGACGAGCAAGGGACCCGTCGAACGCAAGGTCACGCGCATCGTGACGCCGGGCACGCTGACCGACGAGGCCCTGCTCTCCGCCGATCGTGACAACGTCGTCGCATCGGTGTTCACGGACGGGCAGGCCTTCGGCGTCGCCTGGCTCGACCTGTCTGCCGGACGCTTCCGGCTGACCGAGTCGCCCGACCTCGAATCCGTCCAGGGCGAGATAGAACGCTTGCGGCCACCCGAGCTCATCGTCGACGAGGACAACCCGCTCGACGGCGCATTCGACACGAACATCCGCGTCACGCGGCGGCCACCCTGGCATTTCGAGCACGACAGCGCAACGCGCCTCCTGTGCGGCCAGTTCGGCACGCGCGACCTGTCCGGATTCGGTTGCGAGGCTTTCCCGCGCGGCACCGCGGCCGCCGGCGCGTTGCTGCAATATGTCATCGACACGCAAAAGGCGTCCCTCCCGCACCTGACCTCGATCGGCGTCCAGCTGCGCGACGACGCGGTCATCATGGACGGCCCGACGCGTCGCAATCTCGAGCTCGAGGAATCGTTGAGCGGGCACCACCGGCACACGCTCGCCGGCGTCATGGACCGCTGCCGGACCGCGATGGGTTCGCGGCTGCTCAGGCGCTGGATTCAGCGCCCGCTGCGCGACACGGCAATACTCCGGGCACGTTTCCAGGCCCTCGACGCCATGATCTCGGGCGGCCATGTCGATGCCCTGCAGGAACAGCTCGGCGGCATCGGCGACGTCGAGCGCATCCTCGCGCGCGTCGCGTTGCGCTCGGCCCGGCCGCGCGACCTGCGGGCCTTAAGCGATGCGCTCGGCCGTCTTCCCGACCTGCAGCGACAGATCGCTGCGATTGAATCGCCGTTGTTGTCCGAACTCGCCGCGCAGATCGGCGAACACAAGTCGGAGCAGCGCCTGCTCGATCAAGCCATTATCGAGAATCCGCCGATGCTTATCCGCGACGGCGGCGTCATATCGACCGGGTACGACGACGAACTCGACGACCTGCGCGGCATCGCCGACAACGCCGACCAGTTCCTCGTCGATCTCGAGACCCGCGAGCGCGAGCGCCTCGGCGTCTCGACACTCAAGCTCGGCTACAACCGCGTACACGGTTACTACATCGAAATCTCCAAGGCACAGGCCGACAAGGCACCGGTCGAATACGTGCGGCGTCAGACGCTCAAGTCGGCGGAGCGCTACATCACGCCCGAACTCAAGGAATTCGAGGACAAGGTGCTCGGCGCACGCGAGCGCGCCCTGAGCCGCGAAAAGGTCCTGTACGAAGCACTCCTCGACAGGCTGCACGCCGTGCTCGGCGCATTGCAGCTGTGCGCCTCCGGTCTCGCCGAGCTCGACGTCCTCGCCTGTTTCGCCGAGCGGGCCCGGACGCTCGGCATGACCTGCCCCGAGATCGGCGACACGCCGTGCATCGAGATCGAGGGCGGTCGCCATCTCGTCGTCGAGCAAGTCATCGACGCGCCGTTCATCGCCAACGACCTGGTCCTCGACGAACAACGACGACTGCTCGTGATCACAGGCCCGAACATGGGCGGCAAGTCGACCTACATGCGGCAGACCGCGCTCATCGTGATCCTCGCGCACATCGGCAGCTTCGTGCCGGCGGACCGGCTGCGCATCGGTCCGATCGACCGCATTTTCACGCGCATCGGCGCGTCCGACGACCTCGCCGGCGGCCGCTCCACGTTCATGGTCGAGATGACCGAGACCGCGACCATTCTCAACAACGCGACGGAGCAGAGCCTGGTGCTCATGGACGAGATCGGCCGCGGCACGAGCACTTTCGACGGGCTCTCGCTTGCCTGGGCGGCGGCGCATCACATGGGCGAAAAAGCCAAGGCGTTCACGTTGTTCGCGACGCACTATTTCGAGCTGACGGCCCTCGCGCAGGAGTTGCCGAACTGCGGCAACGTCCATCTCGATGCGACCGAGCACGACGGCCAGCTCGTGTTCCTGCACGCGGTGAAGCCGGGACCGGCGAACCAGAGCTACGGCCTGCAGGTCGCATCGCTGGCCGGCGTGCCGCAGGACGTCATCAAGCGGGCGCGCGCCTACCTGCGCTCCCTCGAGAACCAGCAAGGCCAGGTGCCGGGCCCGCAAGCGGGCTTCGACTTCTCCACACCCGAGACCGCCGATCCGGGCCCTTTGCGCGACGCCCTCGCCGCGCTCGACCCCGACGCGATGACGCCGCGCGAGGCGCTCGACGCCATTTACCAACTGAAGAAACTCGATGATGAATAGACTGTTGCCACTTATCCTGCTGCTCGCGCTGTCGTCCTGCGGCAAGTCCGCCCCGGACATGCACGAGCTTGCGCAGGAATACCTGTTCCTCGAACTGTCGATGGGCCTGCACGACCCCGCGCACGTCGACGCCTATTTCGGGCCGGCCGAGCTGAAGACGGCAGCCGAAGATACGGCCTTGACACTCGATCAGATCCTGACCGCCTCACGCGATCTTGCCATGCGGCTGGCGGCGATCAACACCGGCGACGACGCGATGGCCCGCATGCGCGTCGACGGACTCATTGCGCGGTTGCACGCACTCGATACACGCATCGCGATCAACAAGAA
>JBFJQO010000192.1:0-5247 GCA_041616535.1 Woeseiaceae bacterium
AGCCGCTTGGTGCCGTCGACGCTCTCGGCTCGCAAGATGTAGGTCACGAACCCCGGACCGCCGGAGAACTGCGGCGCCGACGCGACGAATAACACGCCCTCGCCGGCGCCGATGAAGGCGAGACGCTCGTCCCTGCCTTCCCCGATCGTCAGCGGCGGCAGCTCTGCGAACTGGCGCCGGAGAAAGTCGGCAACGGCGCGCATCTGCTCGGTGGCATCGGCGCGTTCCTGGCCGGCGGACCAGCTGCGGCTCGCAACGCGCACGGCACCCAGCGACACCGTCATGAACAGCGTCAGGATCATGATCGCGACGAGAAACTCGACGAGCGTGAATCCGGCACTCCGGTTTCGCGGCGCGCGCATCATGTCCGTCGCCCCTCGTGCATCAGTTTGACCGTGCTCAATGCGATGCGGCGTTCCTTGTCGCCGTTCGGCCAGGTCACGCTGACCTCGACGCGGTAGGCGCGCAGGCCTCTCACGGCAGATCGGTAGTCGAAAGCCGGCTCGTACTCGGTGACGACGCGCGACCAGTGGAAGCGTCCGTTCTCGATGCCGTCGGTTTCTCCGGGCGCCAGCGTGTCGTCGATCCCGGCTGTCGCAAGCCGGGATTCTGCGATCAGCACGGCCTGCGCATAGTCGGACGACACGGCGACGTTCCTGACGCCGCCCGAGAAAATCCGGAGCAGCACGGTCAGCGCCAGCGCCATGATCATGAAGGCGACGAGCACCTCGATCAGCGAATAGCCCCTGCTGCGCTGCCTAGGACGCATGACGCTCTGCCTCCGTGATCGTGACGCGACCCAGCAACCAGTCGACGGCAACGACGTAGCCGCCCGATTCACTGCCGAGGCGGGCGCGAATTCCGTTCGAACTGCCGTCGGCGAAGAAGCGCAACGTGTAGGTCCGGGCCTCGCGGAGAGTCCCCGCAGCATGGCGGTCCTCAATTCCGTAGCCGCTGAAATCGAGCAAAGCGACCGCCATACCGCGGGGCAATTCGTTGGCGGCCGCACCGGCGACCGCATAGGTGGATTTTTCGAAATCGAATTTGACGTCGATCGTTTGGCTGCCCGTGACGGCACGATTGCGCGCATCGCGCAGCGTCGCGGCCAGGTCCAGGGCGGCGACGCGCGCCTTGACGCCCGGCACGACGGCGGACACGACGGGCGGTACGAGCGCCGCGAGCGCGCCGGCTATGAACAGCACGACGAGCAACTCCAGCAGCGTAAAGCCGGAGTGCCGGGAAAATGACTTGTCGTGTCTCGTTACCAACTCACCACGTCCGCGTCTTCGCCTTCGCCGCCGTCGGAATTGTCACGGCCCAGCGAATACAGGTCGTAATCACCGTTCTGCCCCGGAGCACGGTAGTGATACGGGTTTCCCCAGGGATCGGCCGGAATGTTCTTTTTCTTCAGGTACGGCCCGTTCCAGTTGTCGACGCCGGCCGGCTCGGCGGTCAACGCGACGAGGCCTTCGTCGGTCGTCGGGTAGCGCCCGACTTCGAGATGGAACAGGTCGAGCCCGGCACCGAACTCCTCGATCTGGAGTTGCGCGGTATCGGATTTCGCGCCGCCCAGGTATTTCAGCACGCGCGGACCGACGAGCCCGGCGAGCAGGCCGAGGATCAGCAGCACGACGAGCAGCTCGACCAGCGTAAAGCCTTTGCCGTGTCTGCGAATGCGTCTTGTATTGGAAAACATCGTTCACATGCCTCCGCGTCATATAACGAGTTCGTTGATGCTCAGAATGGCGACCAGGATCGAGATGATCACGGCTGCGATGACGACGCCCAGCACCAGGATCAGCATCGGCTCGAGCAGCGTCATCGCGCGCTTGATCGTGACCTGCGTGTCGCGGTCGAACGTCGCCGCGACCTGTTGCAGGATCTGTTCGAGTTCACCGGATTCCTCGCCGACGCGAATCATGTGCACGGCAAACGAGGAGAAATGAGGGACTTCGGACAGGGGATCGGCGAGGCTCTGGCCTTCCTTGAGGCCACCCGTGACCTTCTCGATTCCCCGTGACAATACGAGATTGCCCATCGTGTCGCGCACGATGGACAGCGCTTTCAGCAACGGGATACCGTTGTGCAACAGCGTGCTGAGGGTGTGTGCAAAGCGCGCGACTTCCATCTTGACGACGATGGCGCCCGCGACCGGCAGGCGCAGTACCAGGGCATGCCATTTGTACGCGCTGGCGGGGCTGGCGAGTTGCCGCCGCATGAACACGACGCCCGCAACGACGAGCAGCACGAGCACCCAGCCCCACGCCTGCAGCCCCTCGCCGACCGCGATCGTGATCCGCGTCGAGAGCGGCAGCGCCCGGCCGACGCCATCGAACATCTCGGTGAATTGCGGCACGACGTAACCGAGCAGCACGAAGATCGAAACGACGGCGACGACGACAAGAATCGCGGGATAGATCAGCGCCGACGTCAGTGCGCTGCGCGTCTCCTTGCTGCGCTCCATGTGGTCCGCGAGCCGCACCAGGACGACGTCGAGAGCGCCGCCGGATTCGCCGGCGCGCAGCAGACTGATGTAGAAGCGGCTGAACACGGCATCCTGCGCCTCCATCGCATCCGCCAGCGTCGAGCCTTCCTTGACGCGCTCGCGGACGTTCGCGAGCATCGCCGCCAACGCCTCGGTGTCGGCCAGCGACGCGAGGATGCCCAGGGCGCGGTCGAGCGGCAGTCCCGCGTTCAGCAACGTGGCGAGCTCGCGGGTCAGGTCGCCCACGTCGTCGGCCGTGACCCGCGGCCGTCGCCACTCGAAACTGCGTTTCGAGGGC
Organism: Woeseiaceae bacterium; assembly: GCA_041616535.1. Lineage (GTDB taxonomy): Bacteria > Pseudomonadota > Gammaproteobacteria > Steroidobacterales > Woeseiaceae > UBA1847. The sequence continues at coordinate 2,784 of JBFJQO010000192.1, forward strand.
TTCGCCTCGGCGGCTTCGTCGACGCGGATCGGCACGTGTCCGAGCGACTGCAGCTCTGCGATGACGCTGGCGCGAGACGCACCGGCGAGCACGCCGTCCACGACCTCGCCCGCGCCCGTTGCCGCCTTGTACTCGAACATGGCCATGTTCAGCGACCGTCCTCCGGCGCGGCCGGCGTCACGCGCAGGACTTCCTCGATCGTCGTCAGGCCCGCAAGCGCCTTGGCGAGGCCGTCGTCCCGCATCGTGACCATGCCCTGCTCGGCCGCCACGCGCGCGATATCGCCGACGCTGCTGCGCTTGAGCACGAGATCCCGGATCCGGTCCGACATGCGCAGGATTTCCACGATCGCGATGCGCCCGGCATAGCCGGTACCGCCACAGGCGTCGCAGCCGGTGGGTCGACACAGCTCCACGATGCCGTCCGCCTGGAAACGCCGCAGCGCCAGGCGCTCGATGACCTCGCGGGACGGCTCGTACGATTCGCGGCATTCGGCGCACAGGGTGCGCACGAGGCGCTGCGCCTGGATCGCGATGACGGCCGAGGTGAGCAGGTAGTCCTGGACACCCATGTCGAGCAGGCGCATGACGCTGCCCGGGGCGTCGTTGGTGTGCAGCGTCGAGAGCACGAGGTGGCCGGTCAACGCCGACTGCACGGCGATCTCGGCCGTTTCCGTGTCGCGCATTTCGCCGATCATGATGATGTCGGGGTCCTGGCGCACGATGGAGCGCAGCGCGTTGGCGAACGTCAGGCCGATTTGCGGCTTCACCTGCATCTGGTTGACGCCACGAATGTTGTATTCGACGGGATCCTCGACCGTGATAATCATGCGCTCTGGCTGGTTGAGGTGCTCAAGGGCCGCGTACAGCGTCGTCGATTTGCCGCTGCCGGTCGGACCCGTGACGAGCAGGATGCCGTGGGGCGTCTCGAGGATGTCACGCATCGCCTGCGCCTGTTCCTTGCCGAATCCCAGCGCGTCGAAGTCCATCGCCTGCGAATTGCGGCGCAGCAGGCGGATGACGACGCTCTCGCCGTAGATCGTCGGCACCGTCGACACGCGCAGGTCGTATTCGACGCCGCGCACGCGCTGCCGGAAGCGCCCGTCCTGGGCAAGACGGCGCTCGGCGATGTTGAGATTGGCCATGATCTTGACGCGCGAGATGACCGCAGCCGCGGACCGCATGGGCGGCGCATCGACCTCGCGCAGCAGGCCGTCGACGCGGTAACGCACCTTGAGCTGGCCTTCGAAAGGCTCGATGTGGATATCCGACGCGCCGCTCTCGGCCGCGCGCTGGATCAACGAGTTGACGAGCTTGATGACCGGGGCTTCGCCCGCGAGTTCCTTGAGCTGCTCCACGTCGTCGAGATAGCGCGCGGCGTCACCGCCCCCGCCATCGCGACCGTCCCTGCCCGACGTGTCGTACAGGCTGTCCAGCGCCGCCTCGATGTCGGACGGCACACCGACGCGGGAGATGACGTTCTTGCCGCTGACGAGCGACAACGCCTCGATGACATACTCGTCGAGCGGATCGGCCATCGCGACGACCAGATCCTCGCCATCCTCGCTGAGCACCAGGGCCTTGTTTTTCTTCAGGAAACGCTGCGCAATGTGACACTCGCCCGGGACTTCGTCGGGGAAGTCGGACCTGACGACGAGCGGCATCTCGAGCTGGACGGCCAGCCCTTGCGCGACATCGACGTCGGAGACGAGGCCGAGTTTGACCAGGATCGAACCAACGCGCTCCCAGTCGTCCTGCTCACGTTGCAGGCGCAATGCACGCTCGACGTCCGACGCTTGCAGCTTGCCGGCGTCGACCAGCAAGTCGCACAACGGCATTCGCTCTGACGTGCCCACGGCAACGAGTCGCGCAGGCCCGATTTTTTCTGCGGCTACGGGTTTCATCGGGCGCAGCTCCACTTGTGGATTTTCTTTTAGTCAGGGTCCATGCTAACGATTGCGCCTGCGGCTGTGACCGGCCATCCGAGCAGACTTTCACGCCGAAAAACCTGATCGAAAGTCCGGTGGGGAAAACCCGTATAGACGGGACGATTTCGACAAAGAGAATTGCCGGCCCTGTGGCAACGACGGGGCGAACACGGTAAATTCATGCACTTACGAACAACGACCTGTCCTTACGAGGACAGAACCATCAGGAATCCCGGTCAGTGGCAATAAAGACGATCATCGTGGATGACCATCCGGTCGTACGCTTCGGTGTCAGGCAGATGCTGAGCGCCAGCGATAACATCGAGGTCGTGTGCGAGATGGACGACGTCGATGACCTGATCCAGGTGATCGAGGACACGGGCGCCGATCTCGTCTTACTGGACCTCGAACTCGAGCGAACACATGGCGTGGATGCGCTGCGGCTGGTGCGCAAATATGCGCCCGACATCAAGGTCATCATCTACACCTCGCACGACGAGGAAGAGCGCATCGTCCAGGCCGCGGAACTCGGTGTCG
>JBFJQO010000193.1:0-5221 GCA_041616535.1 Woeseiaceae bacterium
CGCAGCGACGTGCAGATCGATGCGAACGGCAAGACCCGCCATGTCTGGGTCGATACGCACGATGTCCTCGCGATTCCCTACGACATCCCGATACCCGGTTTCGAGAACGACGTCGTCAATACGCTGCGGCTCTGGTCCGCGGCGGCACGCGACGAATTCGATCTCGAGGAATTCAACGCGGGCAGTTATGCCGATTCGGTGGCGTCGAAAAACGCGGCCGAGAACATCACGATGGTGCTTTACCCGAATGCCACGACGGAGAACGGGCAGGAACTGCGGCTCCGGCAGCAGTATTTCCTGGCGTCGGCGAGCCTGCAGGACATCATGCGCAACTGGCGCAGCCGACACGGCGACGATTTCTCGCATTTCGCCGACAAGCACTGTTTCCAGCTCAACGACACCCACCCGGCGATCGCCGTCGCCGAGCTCATGCGGCTGCTGCTCGACGAACACGGGCTCGACTGGGACGACGCCTGGAGCATGACGCAGAGGTCGATGGCGTACACGAACCACACCCTGCTGCCCGAAGCGCTCGAGATGTGGTCCGTCGCGATGTTCCGCCGTTTGCTGCCGCGCCTGCTCGACATCATCTACGAGATCAACGCGCGCTTCATCGCCGAAGTCGGCCAGCGCTGGCCCGGCGACAACGAGCGCGTCCGGCGCATGTCGCTGATCCAGGAAGGCGCCGATCCGATGATTCGCATGGCCTACCTCGCGATCGTCGGCAGCTACTCCGTCAACGGCGTCGCCGAACTGCATTCGCGCCTCCTGCGCGAGGGCCTGTTCCGCGACTTCGCCGAGCTCTGGCCGGACCGCTTCAACAACAAGACCAACGGCGTGACGCAGCGCCGCTGGCTGGCGGCGTGCAATCCGGGCCTGGCTGGATTGATCGGCGAGAAAATCGGTGACGGCTGGAAGACCGAACTCGATCAGCTGACCGGGCTGGCGCAGTACGCCGACGATTCCGTATTCCAGGCGCGCTGGCGCGAGGTGAAACAGGCCAACAAGCAGCGGCTCGCCGCCCAGCTGGAGAAAAACACCGGCCTGAAGGTATCGAGCGAGATGATGTTCGACGTGCAGGTGAAGCGGATCCACGAGTACAAGCGCCAGCTGCTTAACGTGCTGCACGCCATTCACCTGTACGACCGCATCCGCCGCGGCGAAGGCGACGACCTCGTGCCGCGACTGATCGTCATCGGCGGCAAGGCGGCGCCCGGCTACGTGATGGCCAAGGCGATCATCAAGTGCATCAACAACGTGGCGCGCGTCATCAACACCGATCCTGTAATGGCCGGCAGGCTGCAACTGATCTTCTATCCCGACTACAACGTCTCGGGCATGGAGACGATCTGCCCGGCGGCGGACCTGTCCGAGCAGATCTCGACCGCCGGCAAGGAAGCTTCCGGGACGGGCAACATGAAGTTCATGATGAATGGCGCCGTGACGATCGGCACGCTCGACGGCGCCAATGTCGAAATCCGCGAGGCCGTCGGCGCGGAGAACTTCTTCCTGTTCGGCCACACGGTCGAAGAGATCGAGACGCTGCGCGGCGGCTACAACCCGCAGGCGATCATCGACGACGACCCGGATTTCCGGCGCGTCATGGGCCTGCTCGAGAGCGGACACTTCAACCACTTCGAGCCGGGTATCTTCGACGCCGTCATCCAGTCGATCCGCGAGCCCGCGGACCCGTGGATGACGGCCGCCGATTTCCGCAGTTTCGTCGATGCGCAGACCGAGGCCGGCGAGGCGTACAGGAACCGGTCACGCTGGACGCGCATGAGCATCCTGAACACGGCCTGCGCCGGCCGCTTCTCGACGGATCGTACGATGCGCGACTACAACGACGACATCTGGCATCTCGAGCCGATACCGCGCGCATGATCGAGCCCGGGTTTGCCGAGACTCTCGGGCCGACGCCGGACGGCGAAGGCACGAACTTCGCGGTGTACTCCGCGATCGCCGAGCGTGTCGAACTTTGCCTGTTCGACGACGACGGTAAACCCGGACGCCATTTCGACCTGCGCAAGGACGGCGACAGCGTATGGTGCGGCTACGTTCCCGGCTGCCCACGGGGACAGCGTTACGGCTATCGCGTCCATGGTCCCTACGATGCAGGGCGCGGCCTGCGCTGCAACCCGCACAAGCTGCTCATCGACCCGTATGCGCGCCGCCTTGCGGGCACGTTCGAGTGGGTCGAAGCCGTGTTCGACCAGAACGAACTCGATAGCGCCACGCATGTCCCGCACAGCGTCGTCACGGATCCCGGCGTCCCGGCGGACGAGCGACGGCCGCGCGTACCCTGGAGCGAGGCCATATTCTACGAGTGCAACGTGCGCGGTTTTACGATGCGCCATCCGGCGATCGACGAGGCCCACCGCGGTACGTTGGCCGGCTTCAGTAACGCGAAGGTCATCGAGTACATCAAGTCACTCGGCGTAACCTCGGTCGAGCTGATGCCCGTGCACGCGTTCATCGATGAGCACCATCTCGCCGACCTCGGCCTGCGCAATCTCTGGGGCTACAACTCGATCTCGTTCTTCGCGCCCATGCCACGCTACGCCGTCGGCGATGCCGACGTCGAGCTACGGGACACGGTACGTGCATTGCACGACGCGGGACTCGAGGTGATTCTCGACGTGGCCTACAACCACACCGGCGAAAGCGGCGGCGACGGGCCGACGCTGTCGTTTCGCGGCCTCGACAACCTGGCCTATTACCGGACGCCGCCGTTCGAGCCCGGCACCTACGTCAACGACACGGGCTGCGGCAACACCATTAACGTCGAGCACCCACGCGTGCGCGAGCTCATCGTCGAAAGCCTCGCCTACTACGCCGGTGTCATGGGTATCGACGGCTTTCGCTTCGATCTGGCGACGATTCTCGGGCGCCGCCCGCACGGTTTTTCGAAAGGCCATCCGCTGTTACTCGATATCAGCAACGACCCGCGGCTCGACGGCGCGAAGCTCGTCGCCGAACCCTGGGACCCGGGCCCGGGCGGCTACCAGCTCGGCAATTTTCCGCCGCGCTGGGCTGAATGGAACGACATGTACCGCGACACGATCCGCCAGTTCTGGCGCGGCGACCACGGCAAGAGCGGTCTGCTCGCGCGGCGCCTGCACGGCTCGGCCGACATCTTCGAGGCCGGTGGGCGCGGCCCGGCCTCGAGCGTCAACCTCGTGACGGCCCATGACGGCTTTACGCTGCGCGATGCGGTCAGCTACGTGCATCGGCACAATGCGGCGAACGGCGAGGACGGCCGCGACGGCCATTCGCACAACTTCAGCTGCAACTACGGGGTCGAGGGAGATACCGACGACCCGGAGATCGTGCAGCAGCGGCGCCGCCATCGCCTCAACCTGCTCGCGACATTGATGTTCTCGCAAGGCACGCCGATGCTGCTGGCCGGTGACGAATTCGGCAATTCCCAGCAGGGCAACAACAACGCCTATGCACAGGACAACGAGACGGGCTGGCTCGACTGGTCTGGTATCGATGAGGATCCCGCGTTCGTCGACCAGGTCCGCGAACTCGTTCTGCTGCGCCGCGAGAACGCCCTGCTACGCCTCCCCGAGTACGTGCACGGCACACTCGAACACGAAGACGGTATCGTGCACATCGACTGGATCAACCAGCAGGGCGATACCAAGCAGGGTACCGAGTGGGCCGACAGCCGCGCGTTCACGAAGGTCATCACGCACATCCGTGGCGACGGCGGCGAATCGGGCGTCGCGATTCTCCTCAATGCCCATGACGACGCCGCGCACATGCGGCTGTCGCGATCGACGCGCCACCGGGAATGGCGAGTGGCTTTTTCGAGCGCCACGGACACGATCGAATTCGAGGATGAGCGAACGGTCCTGGTGCCGGGCCGCTCGATTGCACTGCTGCTCAGCGGCTAGAGCGGAAGCGCTGTCGAATACTTGACGCGCCGCAGTACGAAGGTCGAACTGGCCGAGCGCACGGCCTCGTGACGCAAGATCTGTGCGTTCAGAAACTCGTTGTAGCTGTCCATGTCCCGTGCGACGACCTGCAGCAGGTAATCGCGATCGCCGGACACCGAGAAGCACTCCATGACTTCGGGCAGCAGCGACACGTGGCGTTCGAAGTTCTCGCGGTTCCTGTCGGTGTGTTCGGTCATGGCGACGAACAACAGCACTTCGATCGTAAAACCGGCCTTCTTCGGGTCGAGCAGCGCGACCTGGCGTTCGATCAGGCCGGCCTGTTCGAAATCCCGAATGCGTCGCCAGCACGACGTGCGCGACATGCCGACGACCTCGGCCAGCTCGCTCTGGTTGCGCGTGGCATCCTTTTGCAGTTCGGCGAGGAGACGGCGGTCGGTGCGGGTCAGCTCCATGCAGGAATCTCCATTCATTAATCTGCAATACTTGAAACATCTGTTTCAAAATATTGCCATATTGAGCGCAACCTGGACACCTTTTTTTTGAATTTCGCGCATAATGTCGAAAAGACGTTAACGCTAAGGGGGGGACGCAGCAATGGCCAATCTGTTCGATAATCCCATGGGCCTCGATGGCTTCGAATTCGTCGAATTCGCCGCACCGGACCCGTCGGTCCTCGAGGACGCCTTCAGGCTGCTCGGCTTCACCGAGGTCGCGAAACACAGATCCAAGGACGTGACGCTCTGGCGCCAGGGCGACATCAATTTCATTATCAACAACGAGCCGAAGAGCAAGGCCTGGTATTTCGCGCGCGAACACGGCCCCTGTGCCTGCGGCATGGCTTTCCGCGTCAAGGACGCTCACCTGGCCTACAACCAGGCGCTGGACAAAGGCGCCGAGCCTGTCGAGATACCGACCGGACCGATGGAGCTGCGCCTGCCCGCCATCAGGGGCATCGGCGGGGCGACCGTTTACCTGATCGACCGCTACGAAGACGGCTCGTCGATCTACGACATCGATTTCGTATTTCTCGACGGCGTCGATCGCCACCCGGAGGGATGCGGTTTCTCGGTCATCGATCACCTGACCCACAACGTCTACCGCGGGCGCATGGAGTACTGGGCGAAGTACTACGAGGAGCTGTTCAATTTCCGCGAAATCCGCTACTTCGACATCAAGGGCGAATACACGGGTCTGCTCTCGAAAGCGATGACGGCGCCGGACGGCAAGATCCGCATCCCGCTCAACGAGGAGGCCTCCAAGGGCACGGGCCAGATCGAGGAATACCTGATGGCGTTCAACGGCGAAGGCATCCAGCA
>JBFJQO010000194.1:0-5213 GCA_041616535.1 Woeseiaceae bacterium
CCGGCGACCGCGATCATCGCGCCGTTGTCGGTACAAAATTCGAGCCGCGGATAGTACACATCGCCGTCGAAACGCGCCTTCAGTTCGGCGCGCAGCAGCCGGTTTGCGCCGACACCGCCGGCCACGACTATGCGCCCGAGGTTCTCTTCGCGCGCCGCTTTCAGCGTGCGCCCGATCAACGAGTCGACGGCCGCGCGCTGGAACGACGCCGCGATGTCGGCGCGGCGCGCGTCCAGTTCGCCCGCCGCTTCCGCATCCCGGACCGCCAGCATGACGGCCGTCTTCAGGCCGGAAAAACTGAAGTCCAGCCCGGGCCGATTCAGCATCGGGCGCGGCAACGCGAACGCCGAGTCGTCGCCGTCTTCAGCCAGCCTGGCCAGCGCCGGCCCGCCGGGGTAGCCGAGCCCGAGCAGCTTCGCCGTCTTGTCGAAGGCCTCACCGACGGCATCGTCGAGCGTCGTGCCTAGCAGCCGGTAGTCGCCGAGGCCGTGGACCGCGATCAGCAGCGAATGCCCGCCGGAAACGAGCAGTGCGAGGAACGGGTACGGCGGCGGCTCTTCCTCCAGCATCGGCGCCAGCAGGTGGCCCTCCATGTGGTGTACCGGGACGACCGGGCAGCCCCAGGACAGGCCGAGGCCGGCCGCCATGCCCCCGCCAACCATCAGCGCACCGACGAGCCCGGGGCCGGCGGTGTGCGCGATCGCGTCCGGCCGCTCGATGCCGGCCTCGTCCAGAACCTGCCGGATCAGCGGCAGCAGCCGCTTCAGGTGGTCGCGCGAGGCGATTTCGGGCACGACGCCGCCGTAAACCGCGTGCAGGTCGACCTGGCTGTGCAGCGCATGCGCCAGCAGGCCCCGCTCGGTGTCGTAGACGGCGACGGCGGTCTCGTCGCAGGACGTTTCTATGCCGAGGACTCTCATCAGGACGCGAAGTGTACCCGAATCAAGCATTGAAATAGGCCCCTCCGGCGGTATAATGGCGGGCTCGATCCCCGGCTGCGGCCGGGTTTGTTATGCCCAAGTCAAAGCCTGAAGGATGGCCTGATCTCAATGCCAAGCGTACGAGTTAAAGAAAACGAATATTTTGATGCTGCCCTGCGTCGCTTCAAGCGTGCCTGCGAGAAAGCCGGTGTTCTGACCGAGCTGCGCCGCCGCGAGTTCTACGAGAAGCCGACCCAGGAGCGCAAGCGCAAGAAGGCGGCAGCGGTCAAACGCCACCTGAAGCGCATCTCGCGCGAAGAATCGAAGCGCAAGCGCCTGTACTGATTCACCGGTACCCGGTCTCGCCCGCAGGCATTCCCCGCTTCGCAGCTCGCGAAGCACAACTCGCGAATAACAACTCGCGAATAACAATCAGGCCCTACTCCCGCATGTCGCTGAAAGAAACGCTGACGAATGACATGAAGTCCGCTATGAAGGCCGGCGACAAGGACCGGCTCAAGGTCGTGCGGCTGCTTCTTGCGGACATCAAGCGGGTCGAAGTCGACACCCGCAAGGACCTCGACGACGCGGCGGTACTGGCGGTCATCGAGAAGGCGGTGAAACAGCGCCGCGACTCGATCGAACAGTTTACGAAAGGCAAGCGCGCCGACCTCGCCGACATCGAGCAGGCCGAGCTCGACGTGATCCAGGCCTACCTGCCCGAGCAGCTCAGCGACGATGAACTCGACGCGCTGATCGATGCCACGATCGCCGAGACCGGCGCCGAGGGCATCCGCGATATGGGCAAGGTTATGGGCGCCATCAAGTCGAAGGCTGCGGGCCGGGCCGACATGGGTGCCGTCGGCGCCCGGGTCAAGGCACGGCTGGCCTGAAAATTGCTTGACTGGCGCATTGCGCCGGAATAGCTATCCTTCTTGAGTTCGGCCGCTGTCGGCACGGCGCGCCCCTGAGCGGGGGCCGATTCCGTGAACGCCGGGGAGCTGTCCGGATCCAATAACAACAGGGTCGCAAAAGACCCGCGAAAAGGATTTTGGCGTTTAGAGATTTATGGCCGGACTGATCCCACAGGACTTTATCGATGACCTCGTCGCGCGGGCGGATATCGTCGAGGTCGTCGGCCGCCGCGTGCCATTGAAAAAAGCCGGCCGCGAGTTCAAGGCCTGCTGTCCGTTCCACGACGAGAAGACGCCGTCGTTCACCGTCAGCCCCTCGAAGGGCTTCTACCACTGTTTCGGCTGCGGCGCGCACGGCACCGCGATCGGTTTCCTGATGGAATATGACCACATGGACTTCGTCGAGGCGATCGAGTCTCTCGCGCAGTCGATGGGCGTCGATGTGCCACGCAACGAGTCCGACAAGCCGGCCCAGCGTTACGACGAACTGTTTGCGCTGACGTCGAAAGTCGAGAAACACTGGCAGCGCGCGCTGAAGGACTATCAGCCCGCCGTCGATTACCTGAAAGCGCGCGGCATCGACGGCCCGACGGCACAACGATTCGGCATCGGCTACGCGCCCGACGGCTGGAGCAACATTCTCGACAAATACGGCAAGAACAACGACGCGATCGACCGCCTGCTCGCAACCGGCCTCGTCATTCGCAAGGATAACGGCCGTCACTATGACCGCTTCCGCGACCGCCTGATGTTCCCGATTCGCGACGCGCGCGGCCGCGCGATCGGCTTCGGCGGCCGCATTCTCGGCGACGGCGAGCCGAAATACCTGAACTCGCCGGAAACGGTGCTGTTCCACAAGGGCCGCGAACTGTACGGGCTGTGGGAAGCCCGCCAGGCGTTGCGCAACATCGAGCAGCTCGTTGTCGTCGAGGGCTACATGGACGTCGTCGCGCTGGCGAAGCACGGCATCGATTTCGCGGTTGCAACACTGGGCACGGCGACGACCGCGGAACACCTGAACCGGCTGTTCCGGCTCACCGACAACGTGGCGTTCTGTTTCGACGGCGATCGTGCCGGCCGTGAGGCGGCGTGGCGCGCGCTGGAAACGGCGCTGCCGCATGTTCGTGAAGGCCGGCAGATCCGCTTCGTCTTCCTGCCGGACGGCCACGACCCGGACACCTACGTCAACGAACACGGCGCCGATGGCTTCCTCGATGCACTGGCCAACGGCCTGCTGTTGTCCGATTTCCTGATCGACGAACTGGCATCGCAGGTCGACCTCGGCTCTGTCGACGGCAAGGCCCGGCTCGCCGAGCTGGCGCGGCCGCTGGTCGCGAAGATCCCGAAGGGCACCTATCGCGACCTGCTGCTGAAGGCACTGGCGCAGCGCGTCGGCCTCTCGGTCGAGAAACTCGAACGCAACATGGGCCGGCCGGCGGCGGGCCAGAACCGCCCGCAGGGCCAGCACCCAAGAACCTCGCTGGGCCGCCGGATCGACATTTCGAAGAAACGCCCGTCGGTCGTGCGGCGGGCAATCACGCTGCTGTTGAACCACCCGGACGCCGGCGGTGAGCTGGACGTCGAGAAACTGGGCGGCGTCAAGCGCCCGGGCATCGACGTGCTCAGGACGCTGATTGAAACGGTGCAGCGCGAGCCCCATATCACGACGGCCGGGCTGCTGGAGCGCTGGCGCCACGACGAAACGGGCCGCCACCTCGGCAAACTGGCGGCGGTCGAAATGCCCGCCGGCGACGACTTCGACCCCGGCGCCGAACTGGCCGAATGCCTCGACCAGATCGCGCTCGCGGGCCGGCGGGACCGTATTGATTTTTTAATTGAGAAACAACGACTTGACGCTCTGAGTGACGACGAACGGGCGGAACTCAGGCGGCTCGCATAGTACTACCCGCCGCCGATGCGGCGGCACCGGGCTCCGGGCAGATCGTGCAGAAAACGTAGATCAGGCCGGGGTGTTTTAGTAAACTTAATCGTTTGCATTTTTTAACCAGAGGTTTTGGCGGTTTGAAGGAAAAGCGCAAGAAGTTAGGCGGCAACAAGCAGGTTCAGCAGCTGAAGGACCTGATCGCCCGCGGCAAGGAACAGGGTTACCTGACCTACTCCGAGGTCAACGACCACCTGCCGAACGACATCGTCGATCCGGAACAGATCGAGGACATCGTCAACATGATTAACGACATGGGCATCACGGTGCACGAGAAAGCACCCGATGCAGAGTCGTTGGTCCTGTCCGACGCCGCCGCCACCGACGATGAAGCCGTCGAGGAAGCCGAAGCGGCGCTCGCGAGCGTCGACGCCGAGTTTGGTCGCACGACCGACCCGGTTCGCATGTACATGCGCGAGATGGGCACGGTTGAACTGCTGACCCGCCAGGGCGAGATCGAGATCGCGAAGCGCATCGAGGACGGCCTGAACCAGGTCAAGTACCACATGGCGCATTTCCCGCCGACGATCGACGCACTGCTCGAAGTTGCCGACGCCGTTATTGCCGGCGATACGCGAATGCAGGATTTCATCGTTGGTTTTATCGACCCGAATGCGCCGGACGAGATCAAGCCGCCGGGACAGAAGTCGGACGACGATGACGATGACGAAGTCGTCGATACCGGTCCGGACCCGGAGGAGGTCAAGGCGCGCGTCAAGGCGATTCGCCGCCTGCACAACCGGTCCATCAAGGCGATCGAGACTCATGGCGTCAAGGACAAGCGCACGATCAAGATCCAGGCGGACCTCGCCGACCAGCTGATGGAGCTCAAGCTCGCACCGAAGCTGTTCGACGCGCTGGTGCGGAACCTGCGTGCAACGGTCGCCATCATCCGCACGCAGGAACGCATGGTGATGCGCCTGTGCGTTCGTGACGCCGGCATGCCGCGCAAGGACTTCCTGTCGAGCTTCCCGAAGAGCGAGACCGACCTGAACTGGGTCGAGAAACACATCCGCGCGAAGCGCAAGCATTCTTCGGTGCTCGCGCGCCTGCGAGACGACATTACACGCGCTCAGCGCAAGCTCGTGTCGGTCGAGGAAGATACGCGCCTGACGATCCCCGAGATCAAGGAAATCAATCGCCAGATGTCGATCGGCGAGGCCAAGGCCCGCCGCGCGAAGAAGGAAATGGTCGAGGCGAACCTGCGGCTCGTCATCTCCATCGCGAAGAAATACACGAATCGTGGCCTGCAGTTCCTCGACCTGATCCAGGAAGGCAACATCGGCCTGATGAAAGCCGTCGACAAATTCGAATACCGCCGCGGCTACAAGTTCTCGACCTACGCGACGTGGTGGATTCGCCAGGCGATCACGCGTTCGATCGCCGACCAGGCGCGCACGATCCGCATCCCGGTGCACATGATCGAGACGATCAACA
>JBFJQO010000195.1:0-5175 GCA_041616535.1 Woeseiaceae bacterium
AGCCATGCAGGTGAGTGATCACCCGACCGGCGTTACCTCAACCGCATTTGGAGTCGCCGCAGCTGAGACACGTCATGCAACCGTCCATCATGATGACGGCCGTGGTATTGCACTTCCCGCACAGTTGCGCGCCTTCGGGGTATTCGCCGGACGAGAACGCGTCCGTCTGCTTCTGCGACTCCTCGTACTCGGCGCGCTTCTCCCGGATGAGCTTCTTCTGGTGCTCGTCCATGCCCGGCTCCGGCATCAGCCCGATCGAGATCAGGTGCTTCTCGACGATGTAGCCGAGCTCCGCGATGATCGACGGCATGAACTTGCCGCCCGATTGCCAGTAGCCGCCGCGCGGATCGAAGACGGCTTTCAGTTCCTCGACGAGGAAGGTGACGTCGCCACCCTTGCGAAACACGGCCGAAATGATGCGTGTCAGGGCGACAATCCACTGGTAGTGGTCGAGATTCTTCGAGTTGATGAAAATCTCGAACGGCCGGCGTTTCTCGTGCTCGGTACCCTCGTTCAGGACGATGTCGTTAATCGTGACGTACATCGCGTGATCCGATACCGGCGTCTTGACCTTGTAGGTCGAGCCGATGAGCATCTCGGGCCGTTCGAGCCGCTCGTGCATGCGGATGACTTCGGCACGGTCGCCCCCGCCTTCGCGCGGGAATTCCTTCTTTGTCTCGGCCTTCTCTTCAGCCGGCTGGTTGACCGCGTAGCCGACGATCTTCTTGTCTATTTTGATCATCATTCAGAATTTTCCGTAATAGCCTTCTTTGAGCGCATCGAAGAGGTTCGCGGCGGTATGGACTTCGCCGTCGTACTCGATCTCTTCGTCGCCCTTCAAATCGACGGTCGTGCCGTCGTCCAGCGTGAACGTATACGTCGTGTTCTTGAGATCCTTCTCCTTGACCAGCACTCCCTGGAACGCCTCCGGATTGAAACGGAACGTCGTGCAACCTTTCAGGCCCTGCTTGTAGGCGTACAGGTAGATGTCCTTGAATTCGCCGTACGGGTATCCCGTCGGTACGTTGGCCGTCTTCGAGATCGACGAGTCGATCCACTTCTGCGCCGCCGCCTGGATGTCGACGTGCTGGGTCGGCGTGACCTCGTCCGCCGTGATGAAGTAGTCGGGCAGGCTGCCGGCCGCGCCGTCCGGTCCCGCGCCCGGCGGCATCGCGTCCGCGTCGATCATGTCGCGGTACGCGAGCAGCTCGAAAGAAAAGACGTCGACCTTCTCCTTGGTCTTCTTTCCCTGGCGAATGACGTTGCGGAAGTAGTGGTGCGCGAAGCTCGGCTCGATGCCGTTCGACGCATTATTGGCGAGCGACAACGAGATCGTGCCGGTGGGCGCAATCGAACTGTGATGCGTAAAGCGCGCGCCGGTGTCGGCCAGCGCGTCCACCAGTTCCGGGTTCTCGGCCGCAACGCGCTGCATGTAGCGGCTGTACCTGGCGTGCAGGATGCGTCCCGGCACTTTGTCGCCCGCCTGGTAGCCGTCGGCCCGCATCTCCGGGCGCTTGCGCAGCATCTCTTCGGTGACCTCGAACTTCTCGTTCATGATCGGGGCCGGGCCCTTTTCCCGCGCGAGTTCGAGACCTTCCTCCCACCCGGCGAGCGCGAGCTGCTTGGCGACTTCCTGGGTGAATTCGACGGCAACCGGCTCTCCGTACTTCATGCGCAACATCGTGATCGTCGAACCCAGCCCAAGAAAACCCATGCCATGACGGCGCTTGCGCTGGATTTCGTTGCGCTGCTGCGGCAGCGGCAGGCCGTTGATCTCGACGACGTTGTCGAGCATGCGCGTAAACACCTTGACGACCTTGCGGAACGTCGCCCAGTCGAACTTCGCCTCGTCGGTAAACGGCTTCTCGACGAACCTGGTCAGGTTGACCGAGCCGAGCAGGCAGGACCCGTACGGCGGCAGCGGCTGCTCGCCGCAGGGGTTGGTCGCGCGGACGTTCTCGCAGAACCAGTTGTTGTTCATCTCGTTGACCTTGTCGATCAGCACGAAGCCGGGCTCCGCAAAATCGTAGGTCGATGCCATGATCACGTCCCAGACGCGCCGCGCCGGCAGCGTCTTGTAAACCTTGCACGCGACGAGACCCTGCTCGTTCTGCACGTAATGGCCCGCTTCGGGCCACTCGCGCCAGACGAACTGGCTCGCATCGCCCACATCGAGCTTGTCGTCCTCGACCTCGCGCGGCGTAACCGGGAACGCGAGTTTCCAGTCGTCTTCGTTGATGACGGCCTGCATGAACTCGTCGCTAATCA
This sequence comes from Woeseiaceae bacterium, assembly GCA_041616535.1. Classification (GTDB taxonomy): domain Bacteria; phylum Pseudomonadota; class Gammaproteobacteria; order Steroidobacterales; family Woeseiaceae; genus UBA1847. Next base: position 2,269 of record JBFJQO010000195.1, read on the forward strand.
GCAGAGACAGGTTGAACTGGCGCAGGCGGCCGTCCTCGCGCTTGGCGCGGATGAAGTCCATGACGTCCGGATGGCCGACGTCAAAGGTGCCCATCTGTGCACCGCGACGTCCGCCGGCGGACGACACTGTGAAGCACATCTTGTCGTAGATATCCATGAACGACAGCGGGCCCGAGGTGTAGGCGCCGGCGCCCGTGACGTAAGCGCCTTTCGGCCGCAGGGTCGAGAACTCGTAGCCGATGCCGCAACCGGCTTTCAGCGTCAGCCCGGCTTCGTGCACCTTATTAAGGATGTTGTCCATCGAGTCGCCGACCGTGCCCGACACGGTACAGTTGATCGTCGACGTCGCGGGCTTGTGCTCCCGGGCACCCGCATTCGACATAATACGGCCGGCCGGGATGGCGCCGGAACGCAGCGCCCAGACGAATTCCTGGAAATAGTACTCGCGTTTGGACTCGACCTCGACGTTGGCCAACGCCTGTGCCACGCGCTGGTAGGTGGCGTCGATCGTCTCGTCGATCTTCGAGCCGTCTTTGGCTGTCAGCCTGTACTTGGCGTCCCAGATATCGAGGGATGCCGGTTGAAATTCGATGTCCGTGACCGTGTGCGTATCCAGATTTACGGCAGACTTCATAGGTCCTGTTTCTCCCCTGTACTCCCTATAGGAGACCCCAACTATCTTATTTTGACTCGCGTTTTCTCGAGGGAAAAGTGCCCCGCTCGCCGGCTGCCAGAGAGCGCGCGACGAGAACCACAAACGGCCTCTTTTCTCTACTGATCAGACACAAGATGTTGTGCCCAAGTGCAGTCAAGATTATGCCCGTACGCCCCCCCTGTCAAGCATTTCAGGGTTTTTTTTCGGTGGGTCTTTCTATTTATAAATCAATCTGTTATGAATTCTTTGCGAGTAAGTGCTTTAAAAATAGGTGAAAAAAAAAGACGCTTTTTCGAAATTTCGAAACCACTACATATAGTGGTGATTATTGTCACACAAAAGCCCTCTTGAAACGGGTTTTTTCGGCCCTACTTCAGCCTCCGACAACGCATTCTGCCGTGGAGAAAACCATGAATATCACACGTTTCGAACCCTGGAATTACCTGGATTTGCTGCACCGTGACCTCGATCGCCTGGTCGGTGGCCGCCGCACCGGCGACGACCAGAGCGCCGTCGCCGACTGGGTGCCGGCCGTCGACATCGTCGAAGAAAAAGACCGTTTCGTCCTGCGCGCCGACGTGCCGGGCGTACGACCGGAGGACATCGACGTGTCGATGGACAACGGCACCCTGAGCGTCTCCGGCGAACGCCACGCGATCGCGGCGGCCGACGAGGCGGGCGTACAGCGCATCGAGCGTGCCACGGGCCGTTTCCTGCGCCGGTTTACGCTGCCCGAAACCGCCGACGCCGAGGGCATTGCCGCCAAATGCGCGGACGGCATCCTCGAGGTCAGCATCCCCAAGGCGCCCGAGATCAAGGCGCGCCGTATCACGGTCGAAGCCGCCTGAGCTGCCCGATCACGGCGGAGCCCGGGTGCGACCCAGCGTCGCGCTCGGGCATCCTGCGTTAAAGCACCTATAATTCACGAGCGATTCAGTTAGCTGAACCTAATCTCGAACGACGAATCTGATTAACGACAAGGCATCTCCGAGGCTTTCTATGATGACGAAAACACGACTTCTCTGGACCGGCATGCTGCTCGCCCTGCTTTCGTACGGCGTCGCGCAGGCGGCATTGCCCTCCGTCGTGGGCGGCAAACCCGTCACGAGTCTCGCGCCGCTGGTCGAGGCCGCCTCGCCCGCGGTCGTCAATATCCAGGTTCGCCAGACGCGCCGCGGCCCGTTCGGGCGCACGGGTGAGGTCGGCGGCGCCGGTTCCGGTGTCATCGTCGATGCCGACAACGGCTACATCCTGACGAATCACCACGTCGTCGGTGATGCCGACGCCATCACGGTGTCGCTGGTCGACGGTCGCGAACTCGAGGCCGAACTGATCGGCTCCGACGCCGCAACCGACATCGCCGTGATCAAGGTCGATGCCGACGATCTCACCGACATGCCGATCGGGGATTCCAATGACGTGCGGGTGGGCGATTTCGTGATTGCGATCGGCAGCCCGTACGGACTGTCGCACACCGTCACGTCGGGCATCGTGAGCGCGCTCGGGCGCACCGGCATCAGCCGCGACGGCTACGAGGACTTCATCCAGACCGACGCCTCGATCAACCCGGGCAACTCGGGCGGTGCGCTCGTCAACATGAACGGCGAACTGATCGGCATCAACTCCGTCATCATCAGCCGCTCGGGCGGCAACGTCGGCATCGGCTTCGCCGTACCGACGGAGATCGCGAGCTCGATCATGGGCCAGATCCTCGATTTCGGCGAAATCCGCCGCGGCCTGCTCGGCGTCAACATTCAATCGATCGATCCGGAAGCCGCAAAGACGCTGAACATCGACATCGAAGGCGGCGCACTCGTCACGCGTGTGTTCCCCGATTCGGCCGCCGAAGCGGCGGGTCTCGAGGTCGGCGACATCATCGTCGCAGTCAACGACAAGAAGATCACCAACGCGGCCGAACTGCGCAACACGATCGGCCTGCTGCGCTCGGGCGACAATGTCAGCATTCGCTATCTGCGCGACAACAAGACGCGCTCCGCATCGGCCGAGCTGGGTCGCGCCGAAGACCAGCTGCTGTCCGGCGCCGACATTCATCCGGGACTCGCCGGAGCCAGCTTCGCCCCCGCCAGCGCGTCGAGTGAAAGCGGCGTCGAAGTCACGGTCGTCGAGGAAGGCAGCCCGGCCGCCCAGCGGGGCCTGCGTGCCGGCGATGTCATCACGGCCGTCAACCGCGTGCTCGTGCGCAACCTGCGCGACCTTGCCGCCATCGCCGAGAACAACCGCATCCTGTTCCT
>JBFJQO010000196.1:0-5157 GCA_041616535.1 Woeseiaceae bacterium
CCGAGCACGGCGTCGGTTACGGCAACCTCAGCGTGCGCCGCGGTACGAGCAACCTGTTCCTGATCACGGGCACGCAGACCGGCAAACTGGCGGTCACGGACGAACGCCATTACTCGCTGGTTACGGACTGCGACCTGCGCGGGAACATCGTCCGATGCAGCGGGCCGATCCAGGCGTCGTCGGAAGCCATGACGCACGGCGCCATCTACGCGCTCGGCGACGCAATCGGCGCCGTCGTGCATGCACACAGTCGCGCGCTCTGGGAGGCCCATCTCGGCAGGCTGCCCACGACCGATCCGGACGTCGCTTACGGCACCCCGGCGATGGCCATGGAACTCGACCGCCTCTATCGCATGGGCGGCTTCAGGGAAGCGGGCATCGCGGTACTCGCCGGCCACGAAGACGGGGTTGTCAGTTTCGGCACGACCATCGAAGAGGCCGCGACGCGCTTGCTCACTCTCGCTCGTCCTCCGGAACCGGCTCAAGGTAGAAGCGGAACGTCCGGCACGCCTTGATCTTCGGTACGGGTTCGGTCGGACCGAGGGGCGTGAACGTCGACGCTCGGACAGCCTTAATCGCCGGTTTTTCGAACACACGGTTCGTGCTCTTGCGCACCGCGATGCGCCACGGCATCCCGGCGCGGGAGATCTTGAAGCACACCTGGACGTTGCCTTCGATGCGATCGCGCCGAGCCTCTTCCGGGTAATCCGGAATGATCGTATGCAGCGGGACTCGGTCCGTATTCTCGTCTTCGGTATCGATGTCGCCTGCGGCGCCGGCGGCCGGCGCGATCGCGGCCGCGGCGAGCAGCACAATGAGCAGCCTAGTCATGGATCTTCGCCTGCGGATCATCATGCTCGCCTTCCATTGCGCTGCGGCGCTCGTCGACCTCGACACGTTCCTGCACCGGCTGCGTTTCGTCGAGCAGCATGCCCTTGACGATCTTCAGCTTCTTGGACTTCGGCCGGATGGCCTGGCCCCGCGCGACGTCGGCCTCGGACTCCTCGTAACGGCCCATCTCGAGGTACACCAGCGCGCGGTTGTTGTAGGCACGCCAGTAATTCGGGTCGATCTCGATGACCTTGTCGCAGTGCTCGAGCGCCCTTTCGGCGTCCTTGAGCATCAGGTATCCGGCGCACAGGTTGGAGTGTGCCATCTTGAGTTCGCGATTGCCGATTGCCGTCTCGAGGCCCTCGAGCGTCAGTTCGATGCCGCGCCGCGCGTCACCCGATATCAGCGCCTGGGCACCGTCCGCCAGGTCCGGGTTGCGCTGCCCGATCACGGTCCGGTTGGTCGACGAGATCGGATCGCTGCCCTGGGCCGCCACCTGTGAATACGCGAGCAGCAATGCCCCGATCAGCACAACCAGCCAGATGCTGAATGCCTTGATCTTCATGCCAGACTCACCTCGTGAGACTTAGGCGGCCTGGTCTCAGCCGCTGATGTATTGTTCCAGTTGTTCGATCTCTTCCTGCTGGTCGGAGATGATGGCGTTAACGAGGTCACCGATCGAAATAAGGCCGACGACCTCACCTTTTGTGACGACGGGCAGGTGACGGATGCGCTTTTCGGTCATGAGGGTCATGCATTCGTTGACGGTCTGCCCTACCGACGCCGTGATGACGTCGCTGGACATGATCTCACCCACCGTGGTCGTTTCCGACGAGCGTCCTTTTAATATGACCTTCCGGGCGTAATCTCGTTCGGTCACGATGCCCGATAATTCGCCGTCCTGCATGACGAGGAGCGAGCCGACGGCCCGGTCGGCCATGAGTTTGATCGCGTCGTAAACCGACGTATTCGGCTCGACCGCGATGACGTCTCTCCCTTTCCTGTCGAGCAGGTGCCTGACCAGTTTCACGCTACGTCCCCTTCGCCACAGACGGCGGTTGTTTTCGGGGAATTCTACCAGACGACGGCCGACAGTCCGGGGAGCGTCGCTCGAGCCCGGTGCCGCGCTAATCGTTACATTGGAAACAAATTACGGGTCGCCGTGGACCCTGTACTTCGCGAGCATCGCTTCGAGTGCCGCCGCCGGCATCCACCGGCCGCGCAGCATGACGCCGTGGATGCGGCGGCTGTTCCGGATGTCCGCGAGTGGATTCGCATCGAGCAGGACGAGATCCCCTGCGCGGCCGAGGGCAACGACGCCGGTGTTGCTGCCGAGAAATTCGGCCACGGCGGCGGTGCCGGTGCGCAGCGCCTCGTACGGCGTCAGGCCGGCCGCGACGAGCGTGTCGAGCTCACGATGCAGCGAGAACCCGGGCACGTTGAAGACTTGCGGCGCATCCGAACCGAGCATCAGGCCCGCGCCCGCGCGGTGCAGTTCTACGATCAGCCGCCGCCGCAACTCGATCGCGCGGGTCGCCGTGTCCCGGTCGAAATTGCGGTCCTCGATCGCCGCCCGCTTGGCCTCGACCCAGCGCGCCACGGTTTCCTTCGGCATGAATCGCATCTCGGGACGATTGCGTAATTCGGAAACGGGAACGTCATTGATGCGCAGCTCGACCAGCACCTGTGTCGGCACGTTCCATGTCCCCGCCGCCGCGGTTGCGCGCGCGATGTCGGGAATCGCCGCGGCATCGATTTCGCTGGCCAGCATGACGTCGAAGAAACCGCCGTAGCCGCCGAGGCCGACGCTCGACGGCGGTAACAGCGCGGCGAAATAACCGTCGAGGTGATCGATCGTGGCGATGCCCTTGTCGAGATTGTGGCGCAGGCCCGCCGCTATCGTGACGTGGCCGGCGAACGGCATGCCGAGTTCATTCGCGGCATCGGCCAGCGCATCGAACTCGGCCGCATCGAGGCCGGGGTGAATCTTGACGAAGTCGTAGCCGGAGCCGAATTGCTCTGCGACGAGCCGGCGGGCGTGCTGCGCGCCGTTCACGGACTGTCCGTTCAACGACGGCCCCGACGTAACGAGCCGCGGTCCGAAGACTTTGCCATCGAGCAAGTCCTGCCGCAGCGCAAGATGCGACGGCCTGCCCAGCATGCCGCGGACCAGGGTTACGCCGTTGGCGACGAACAACGCAAAGTCGCGATCGAGGTTCGCCGACCCGGCGTCGGGGACGTGCGCGTGCATCTCGGCAAGACCCGGCATCAGGTAGCGGTCAGTCCCGTCGACGACCAGTGCCTGCTCGGGAATCGGCGTCTCGTCAACGTCGCCGATAGTCTCGATGACACCGTCGCGCACGATCACGGTCTGTGCACGAATCACGACATCGGACGACATCGGCAGAACATTGACATTGACGAACGCGGTCGAATCCGGCCACGCGGTGGGCGAGGCCAGCAGGGCAATCATGGACAACAGGATGCGTCGCATGCCCGACTTCGCTACACCCGGTCGGCGCCGAACGTGTCGCAACTGTCCGGGTCTCCGCTGTTCAGGCCCGTGCGGAACCAGCGCTGCCGTTGGGCCGACGTGCCGTGCGTGAACGACTCGGGCACGACCGTGCCGCGGCTTTGCCGCTGGAGCGTATCGTCGCCGATCGCGCTGGCCGCGTTGAGGGCCTCTTCGACATCGCCGGACTCGAGAATATTGCGCGCTTTGTGGGCACGATTCGCCCAGACCCCCGCGAGGCAATCCGCCTGCAGCTCCAGTCGCACGGACAGCGCATTGCCTTCCTCCTGGCTGAGCCGCTGTTTCATCTGGTGGACCTGCCCGGAGATTCCGAGCAGGTTCTGGACGTGGTGCCCGATCTCGTGCGCGATGACGTAGGCCTGGGCGAAATCGCCCGGCGCCCGGAAGCGCGAGCGCATCTGGTCGTAGAAACTCAGGTCGATATACGCTTTCTGGTCGGCGGGACAATAGAACGGCCCCATCGCGGCCTGGCCCAGGCCGCAGGCCGAACGCGTCGCGCCCGTGAACATCACCAGCGTCGGCGCCGCGTAGCGCCGCCCCTGCGCGGCAAAAATTTCAGTCCACACGTCTTCGGTGTCGCCGACGACGACCGCAACCATATCGGCCAGCGGATCGTCGCGCAGGTCCTCCGCTGTCGGCTGCGTCCCCGAGGAAGAGGCGTTGCCGCTCTGCATGCCCTGGAGCAACGGCGTCGGGTCGACACCGAAGTACATCGCAACGAGCACGAGCACGATCGTCCCTATGCCGCCGCCAATCAGCTTCGGTGCGCGTGCGCCGCGTCGGTCTTCGATATTGGTGCTGCGCCTCCCGCCCTTCCATCTCATAATCAGTTCTCGAATCGATAGTTGAGGTCGATGCCCGACTCCTTGCTGCCGGACGACGCCTTGATCCCGAAACTCTTTGACAGGTCGAATCGGGCGCTGATGATGTTCTCGCGCTCGAATACCCCGACACCATAGCTGACGAACAGCCGTGGCGCGATATAGGTACCGAAGTCTATGGCACCGACGCCCTGCTCGTAGTCGAAGTCACTCCCCGTCACTAGCAGAGCCAGCGCACGCTCCTCGGTCGTGAGCGGCTGCGTGTAGGCCTCCACGGTCGGCCGCTGCACCGGGCCGTCGATGAAGACACCGGCCCGCTTGACCTGCGTGTTGCCGAAGATTTCGCGCTCGGCCATGATGCGAATCAGCGGCTCGTTTGCCGGGACTTTCGGGAAATGGACCCAGCCTTCCGAGACCTCGAGGACCTGCCCGAACGCAGCGATGCTGCCATTGATGAAGTAGCGCCCGTCCGCGATCGGGATCATGTCGCCCTGCCAGTTGAATTTCGCCGCGCCGGTCACACTGGCCTTCGCGAGATCCACGTCGATGACGACATCCCTGCCCAGCGTGACGGCGAGTTGGCCGCGGTAGTCGAAGTCGCCGTTTTCACTCGCCTCCTCGGGCGGGTCCGGCAGCTCGCCGGCGACGATGACGACATCGTTGCTCTCGTTGACCTTCGCGCCCGACAGGTTTCTCGGCCTGATCAAGGCCTGCGGTACGTTGAGGCTGCCGTTGATCGTCAGTGTATTGCGGTCGAGCGTAATGTCGATGTCGGGGTCGATGCGCACCGTGACGTCGGGGACGTTGACCAGGACGAGGTTGTTGCCACGAAGCTTGAAACTGAGTCCCGGGTCGGCCGCGTCGCTGTAGTCGGCCTGCGAGACGATTTCGCCGCGCCCGTCTCCGGCTCGAAACGTCCCGGCCACATCGAGGCGATAATCGCTGTCCATGGTCCCTTCCAGGTTCACGTCC
>JBFJQO010000197.1:0-5121 GCA_041616535.1 Woeseiaceae bacterium
CTGGGCTTCATGGTGGGTATTTCCGTCAACGACACGACCCACGGCACGACCGTCGCGAATCTCGGCTGGGACGAGGTGCGGTTTCCGAAGCCGTTGTTCTGCGGCGACACGATCCGCATCGAGACGGAGGTGCTCGAACTCCGCGAGAGCCGGTCGCGCCCGCACAACGGCATCGTGATCTTTGCGCATCGCGCCTACAACCAGCACGACGAACTCGTCGGCGTGTGCAAGCGATCCGCGCTGATGCTGAGGAAGCCCGCGTGAGCAGGAGTTTCCTGTTCGTCCCTGGCGACTCGGAGCGCAAGCTCGAGAAAGCCAGGGGCGCGGGGGCCGATGCGCTGATTCTCGACCTCGAAGATGCGGTCGCGCCCGACGCCAAGCCGGCGGCGCGCGAGTTGGCGCAGGAATATCTGCCCGGAAAGGACAACGTCTGGGTCCGGGTCAACCCGATCGACGGACCGGACTGGGAGAAAGACCTCGAGGCAGTCATGCCGGCCGCCCCAGCCGGGATCGTTCTGCCGAAACCCCGCCATGCGCGGGACGCTGTCAAGTTGTCCGAGTCCATGGACGTCCTCGAAAACCACCACAACATCCCGCGCGGCAGCACCCGGATTATCGCGCTCTGCACCGAGCACCCCGATGCCCTGTTCACGCTGCGCAGCTATGTCGACAGGGTGCCGCGGCTTGCGGGCCTGTCGTGGGGCGCCGAGGATCTGGCCGCCGCCATCGGCGCGAGCACCAACCGTACGACTAAAGGCGAATGGCTGCCGCCGTACGAGATGGCAAGATCAATGTGTCTGTTTGCGGCCGCGGCGGCGGAAGTTGCGGCGATCGATACGGTCTTCACTGACTTCCGGGATCGTGAAGGCTTGCTACGCTATGCAGCGAATGCACGGCGCGACGGTTTCAGCGGCATGCTTGCGATTCATCCCGCGCAGGTCGAGGTCATCAACGCAGCCTTCGAGCCGACCGCGGCGGAAATTGACCACGCACGCCGGATCGTCGAATTGTTCGAGCAGAACCCCGGAGCCGGCACCGTCGGTTGGGACGGCAGGATGATAGACCGGCCGCACCTGGTTCAGGCACAGAGAATTCTGCGGCAGGCAAAACTCGATAAATAAGAAACAAGGCAGGGCATTATGGAAACGCAAGTCTATCCGGTACCCGGGGCGGTCAAGAAACGTGCACTTATCGACAAGGCGGGGTACGAGGCCATGTACGCACGCTCGGTCGAGGACAACGAGGCGTTCTGGGCCGAGCAGGCGAAACGCATCGACTGGATCAAGCCGTTTACGAAGGTCAAGGACGTTTCGTACGCCAAGGACGACCTGCACATTCGCTGGTTCTACGACGGCACGCTGAACGTCTGCTATAACTGCATCGATCGACACCTCGACACGAAGGGGGACGATACCGCGATCATCTGGGAGGGCGACGACCCGAAGCGTGACCTGACGATCACGTATCGCGAATTGCACGAGCGCGTTTGCAAGTTCGCCAATGCGCTGAAGGCGCTCGGTGCGAAGAAGGGCGACCGCATCACGATCTACATGCCGATGATTCCCGAGGCCGCGATCTCGATGCTGGCCTGCGCGCGCATCGGCGCCATCCACTCGGTGGTGTTCGGCGGATTTTCGCCCGACGCCCTGGCTGGGCGCATCGTCGACTGCGAATCGAACATCGTCATCACGGCCGACGAAGGCGTGCGCGGCGGCAAGGGCGTGCCGCTCAAGGCCAACGTCGACGCGGCGGCCGAAAACCCCGACGTCACGACGCTGGACAAGGTCCTGGTCGTGCGCAACACGGGCAATGACGTCGGCTGGGTCGACGGCCGCGACGCCTGGCTGCACGAAGTCGAGGCCGGCGTGGACGCGGATTGTCCGTGCGAGGAAATGAACGCCGAGGACCCGCTGTTCATCCTGTATACGTCGGGATCGACGGGCAAGCCGAAGGGTGTGCTGCATACCACCGGCGGTTATCTCGTTTACGCGGCGCTCACGCACGAATACGTCTTCGACTACCACCCCGGCGACGTGTACTGGTGTACGGCCGACGTCGGCTGGGTCACGGGCCACAGCTATATCGTCTACGGACCGCTCGCCAACGGCGCGATCACGCTTATGTTCGAGGGCGTACCCAACTACCCGACGTCATCGCGTTTTTGGGAGGTGTGTGACAAGCACAACGTCAATATCTGCTACACGGCGCCGACGGCGATCCGCGCGCTGATGCGCGAGGGCGACGACCCCGTCAAGAAGACGTCGCGGAAGTCGCTCAGGCTGCTCGGGTCGGTCGGCGAGCCGATCAATCCCGAGGCCTGGAACTGGTATTACCACGTCGTCGGCGACGGGCGCTGCCCGATCGTCGATACCTGGTGGCAGACCGAAACGGGCGGCATCCTGATCACGCCGCTGCCCGGCGTGACCGACCTGAAACCGGGTTCGGCGACGAAGCCGTTTTTCGGCATCAAGCCGGCGCTGCTCGACGCCGACGGCAAGACGCTCGATGGCGCGGCTTCCGGCAATCTCGTCATCACCGACAGCTGGCCCGGCCAGATGCGCACGGTCTATGGCGACCACGAGCGCTTCGTCGAGACGTATTTCTCGGCGTACGAGGGCTACTACACGACAGGCGACGGCGCGCGCCGTGACGAGGACGATTATTTCTGGATCACGGGACGCACCGACGATGTCATCAACGTCTCAGGCCACCGCATGGGCACGGCCGAGGTCGAGAGCGCGCTCGTGTCGCACGACCAGGTTGCGGAGGCGGCTGTCGTCGGCTACCCGCACGACATCAAGGGGCAGGGCATCTACGCTTACGTCACGCTGATGGAGGGCACCGAGCCGACCGATGAACTGCGCGCCGAACTGCAGCAGTGGGTGCGCAAGGAAATCGGTCCGATCGCCAAGCCGGACCTGATCCAGTGGGCGCCGGGCCTGCCGAAGACGCGCTCGGGTAAGATCATGCGCCGCATCCTGCGCAAGGTCGCGGCGGACGATTACGGTGAACTGGGTGATACGTCGACGCTGGCCGACCCGTCCGTCGTCGAAGATCTGATCGAGAACCGGCAGAACCGCAAGTAGCGATCAGGCCTTGAGCTGGTCCCTGTTGATCTCTTTCGACAGGCTGTCCTCGAGTTCCTCGATGAAACTCCTGTCGAGGTCGTCGGCGGCTTTCGCGGGCACCTGCTCGATGACGCTGTCCTCGTTGAACGGCTGGTCGGCGCCGACAGATTCGGCGATGACCGGCCCATCGAGCTTTTGCGTTTCCATGAGGCCCGAATCGTCGGCCTGATCCTTGTCCGTCGACTTGGCCGATGCGCCGGTACGCTCACGATCGTGGCGCTGGTACTCGGCGATCTGTCGTTCGTACGCGCGCACGAATTCCTCGCCGAACATCTGTGGAAAGCGGCCACCCCCTTTCTCGGTCATGATCGGGTAGAGGTCGCAGTACAGGTCCCAGTACTTCGACTTGTCGAGGAACCTGAAAAACTTGCTGTCGAGCGTGCGATCGAAACCGGCCTGCAGTTCGTCCGGATCGAAGCGGTCGGCGAATTCGACGAATGCGCTGCTCATCGCATCGAGAAACGCATTCTGGTGATGGATGAGGTCGCGATTCGATTCGCGAACCGCATCGCGCGCCCCGAGATACTCGCCCTCTGTGCCGACGAGCAGCTGCTTGAGCAATTCGTTGGTGTTGTCCGAGAACTTCATCGGGTTATTGTGGCGGGGCAGCATGGTCGTCTGGTCGAGGCGAAACGCGTTCTTCACGTTGGTCCGGCTTGACAGCATTTTGACGGTACCTTCGACGAACTCCCGCAGCAAGAGTCCGGCCGTCATCATCACTTCTGGGCGATTCACGGACGGATGCAGTTCGACGCGGTTGATGCCGAGGCCATCGAGGAATGAATCGAACAGGTCCTCGGCCGTCACTTCGAGCTGCTTGTTGCCCAGGTCATCGTTGGCTGATTTGCGCTTGGGCTCGGGTTGCGACTCGACCTTCTTCTTCGGTTCCTTACCGAAGACGATCGACTGGAATTCGTCGTCACCCGTGATCTCGTCTTCGTCGAGCAGTTGCATGCCGGTCTCGATCAGTTCCTCGTCCACGAACTGGTCGAAGTGATCCTTGTTCACGGCCTGGTCGTCAGGATCGCGCGGCATGACCAGGCTCTCGCCCTTGTCGATGCGAATCTCGAATTCGAAGTCACCCATGCGCATGCGATCGCCGTCGAACAGCCGCCGCGGATTGCCCTTGCCGACGGGTTCGGCCTCGCCGTTCATGTAGACGCCGTTGCTGCTCGTATCGGCGAGGTAGTACATGCCGCCCTTGAAATCGATCGCAGCGTGACGACCCGAGATATAGCGGTCCGGATCCGGCAGGATCCAGTCGTTCTGCAGCGAGCGGCCGATGGTGCCGCCCGTTTCGTGAAACTCGCGTACGCAGTCGCTACCGACGAGATCGCGGTGCTCGGATACGATGGTTATGGTCAGCGGCATGGCAATCCTCGTTTCTACCGGCCAATTCTGCGCCGAATCAAGGATTTAGACTGGTACACAGTTCACATAATCACGGCGTGGCAGCGCACTTAAGGCCTTGATTTACGGTAATTGCAGCCCTGCATGGGAGATTTCGCTAGACTGCGGAGCACAAATGAGCAAAGAACCGTTATTCAAAGTCGTCTTCATGAGCCAGGGCCGCGTCTACGAGGTCTATGCCCGTTCGGTCGGGCAGGGCGATCTGTTCGGCTTCATCGTGATCGAGGAACTCGTGTTCGGCGAGCGCACCACGGTCGTCGTCGATCCGTCGGAAGAAAAGATCAAGTCCGAGTTCGAAAACGTCCGCCGGACCTATCTGCCGATGCACTCGATTGTGCGCATCGACGAGGTCGACAAGCAGGGCACCGCGAAGATATCGAAGCTCGAGGGCGGCAATGTCGCGCAATTCCCGATGCCGGTCTATACGCCCGGAGACGGCAATAAGTAACTGGTCCAGTCGGGGGGCTTCCAGTATGATCGCGTCTTCGTTGCCACCCACGACCAAGGCCCCGAATTTCCATGCTGGAATTGCCCGGACAGGCGGCGCTCTCGAATTTTCGCCTGGCCAAACTGACCCGCGCGC
>JBFJQO010000198.1:0-5096 GCA_041616535.1 Woeseiaceae bacterium
CATCAGGTTGGCGGTCGCGTAATCGATCAGGTCGAACACGGTCTTGCCCGCGAACGCCTCGAAGCGGCCGAGGAGGTGCACGTCCGACCAGATGTTGAATGAAAACACGGTCAGCAGGCCGATCGCCCAGGCCAGCGCGCCAAACACGAGCACACCGTTGCGCCGCGCCATGTTCCATTTGCCCTCGGCAAAGCGAATGATCGGCTCGATGATCGCGATCAGGGACGTCACGGCCGCGAACGCGAGCAGGATGAAGAACACGACGCCGAAGACCTGTCCACCCGGCATTTCGGCGAACGCCGTCGGCAAGGTACGGAAGATCAGGCCCGGGCCGGAGCCCGGATCGAGATTGTTGCCGAAGACCAGCGGGAAGATCATGAGTCCCGCGAGCACGGCAACCAGCGTGTCCGCACCCGCGATGATGAGCGCCGATTTCGTCAGTGACACGTCTTTCGGCACGTACGAGCCATAGGTCATGAGCAGGCCCATCGCGACGCTGATCGAGAAGAACGCCTGCCCGATCGCGACGAGGATCGTACTGGCGTCGATCTTCGAGAAATCGGTGCTGAACAGGAAACTCAGGGCCGCCGCGAAATCGCCCTCGACCGCCGCGTAGCCGATCATCAGCAGCAACATTGCGAACAGCGCCGGCATCAGCACCGTGACGACCTTCTCGATACCGTCCTTGAGGCCACGCCCGACGATCGTCAGCGCGATCACCATGAAGATCGTGTGCCAGATGACGAGCGCTTGCGGATCCGCGAGCAGGTCGTCGAACTGCTTCGCCACGGCGGCGGGGGCCGTATCGCCGAAGCCGCTGCCCGCCTTGAAGATGTAGGACAGCGTCCAGCCGGCAATGACGCTGTAATAGGTCGCGATCAGGTAGCCGACGAGCATCGCCATGTAACCGACGAGCGACCAGCGCCCCGGATTCAGGCCGCCTTGCTTCGCCACGTTGGCCATCGCGATGGGCGGGCTGTGGCCGCCGGCGCGGCCGATCCAGAGCTCCGTGATCAGGATCGGGATCGCGATGAACAGCACGCAGCCGAGGTAGACGAGTACGAATGCGCCGCCTCCGCTGACGCCGACGACGTACGGAAATTTCCAGATATTACCGAGACCGACCGCGGCACCGACGGCAGCAAGGATGAATGTAAATCCGGACGACCAGGTCTTGCCTGACGCTTGAGCCATTGTTGTTGTGCCCCCTGGAAAAGCGGCGTATAGCTTAACCCAGCCGCGAGCGGGCTTTCAGCCGAATCGCTACGATACCTTGCGCTGAGCCCCGTATATCGCGGCCGTCGCGTCGAGGGCCTTGCCGAGGGCCTCGATCAGCTCGTCGATCTGTGATTTCGTAATGACGAGCGGCGGGCACAGCGCGAATGTCGTGCCGGCCAGCGCGCGACCGATCAGGCCATTGTTCTGGCAGGCCTGTTGCAGGTAGGCGGCCGCGGCGGGCTCAAACGCCTCTCGCGTCGTCTTGTCGGCGACGATCTCGACGCCCGCGATCAAGCCGACGCCGCGCACGTTGCCGACGATCTCGTGGTCCTCGAACCCGCGCAGGCGCGCCTGGAAATACGCGCCGACATCGGCGGCGTGCCCGTAGATGTCGTCGCGTTCGTAGATCTCGAGCGCCTTCAGCGCGACTGCGCAGCCGACCGGGTGGCCCGAGTAGGTGTAGCCGTGGCCGAACACGCCGACCTTGCTCGACGGCTCGACGAGTGCGTCCGCCAGCTCGCCGTTGAACACCGACGCGCTGATCGGGAAATAGGCCGACGACAACTGCTTGGCCAGCGTCATCAGGCCGGGTTTGTCGATCCCCTGCGACTCGCAGCCGAACACGGTGCCGGTGCGGCCGAAGCCCGTAATCACCTCGTCCGCCCAGAACATGATGTCGTACTTGTCGAGGACGGCCTGGACTTTCTCGTAGTAACCGGCGGGCGGCACGATCACGCCGCTGGCGCCCGTCACGGGTTCGCAGATCATCGCCGCGATCGTGTCGGGACCTTCGGCGAGAATGAGCTGCTCGAGATTGCCGACGACCCGGTCGACAAACGCTTCTTCGGACTCGCCCGGCTCGGCGCCGCGATAATAGTACGGCGCATCCGTGTGGACGATGCCGAGCGCCTCGCGCGGCGGATCGAAGTGCGTCACGTTGGCCGGCGTGCTCGTCAGCGAACCGGCTGCGATCGTCACGCCATGGTAGGCATACTCGCGCGCGATGATCTTGCGCTTCTCCGGCTTGCCGACGGCGTTGCTCCAGTAACGAATGATCTTGATGATCGTATCGTTCGCATCCGACCCGGAGTTGCCGAAGAAGATCTTCGCATTGGGCGTCGGCACCATCTCCGCCAGCTTGTCGGCGAGATCGATACCGAGCTGGTGTGCGCGCCCGCCGAACAGGTGCGTGTACGACAGGTCGCGCATGCATTTCTCGGCGGTTGCGATCAGCTCTTCGTTACCGTAGCCGAGCGCCGTGCACCAGAGACCGGCAAGGCCTTCGAGGTACTTGTTGCCCTTGTTGTCGTAGACGTAGACGCCTTCGCCGCGCGCGGCGATGAGCTGTTCGGGTGCCGCGAGATTCGTGGCCGGATAGATGACGTTCGACATGTTTACTTCCCCAGGTTGCCGAAGCAGAGAAATTTCGTTTCCAGGTATTCGTCGACGCCGTGATGTGCACCTTCACGGCCCTGGCCCGACTCCTTGACGCCGCCGAAAGGAATGTAGGCGGACGAGATCAGCGTTTCGTTGATGCCGACCATGCCGTAGTCGATGCCCTCGGCGACGCGCCAGCTGCGGCCCTGGTCTTTCGTGTACAGGTACGAAGCCAGGCCGAACTCGGTGTCGTTGGCCATCGCGATGGCCTCTTCCTCGGTGCTGAACTTGTAGATCGGCGCGATCGGGCCGAAGATCTCCTCCTTGAAAATGCGCATGTCCTCGGTGACGTTGCAGAGGATCGTCGGCTCGACGAAGTGCGAATCGCCCTCGCCGAACTCGCCGCCCGCGGCCACGGTGGCACCGTGTCCGATCGCGTCGTCGACGAGCTCCTTGATGTCTTCGAGCGCCTTGCGCGAGATCAGCGGACCGTGCGTCACGGTCTCGTCCATGCCGTCGCCGATTTTATACGTGCCGACTACCTTCTTGAGTTCCTCGACGAACGCGTCGTAGATCGTGTCCTGGACGATAATGCGATTGGCGCAGATGCACGTCTGGCCCGAGTTGCGGTATTTCGACAGCGCGGCGCCCTGCGCGGCCAGCTCGAGGTCCGCATCGTCGAAGACGATCACGGGGGCATTGCCGCCGAGTTCCATCGACAGGCGCTTGAGCGTGTCGGCGCATTGCTTCGTGAGCAGCTTGCCGACACTCGTCGATCCCGTGAACGTCAGCTTGCGTACGAGCGGGTTCGCGCACATCTCGTTGCCGACGTGCCGCGACGTCTCGGTCGGCAGGATGCTGAGCAGCCCGGCCGGGAGCCCGGCACGGTGGGCGAGTTCGGCCAGCGCGAGCATCGACAGTGGCGTCTCGTGCGGCGGCTTGGCCACCATCGAGCAGCCGACCGCGAGCGCCGGTGCCGCCTTGCGGGCCAGCATCGCGCTCGGGAAGTTCCACGGCGTGATCGCGGCGCAGACACCGACGGGCTGCCGGATCACGACGCCGCGGCGGTCGGTCTGCGGCTGCGGCAGGACCTCGCCGTAGACGCGCTTGGCCTCCTCGGCAAACCACTCGACGAACGAGGCCGAGTACACGATCTCGCCGCGCGACTCGGCCAATATCTTGCCCTGCTCGACGGTCATGATGATCGCGAGGTCCTCGGTGTGTTCGAGGATCAGGTCGTTCCACTTGCGCAGGATCGCGGCTCGCTCGTGCGCGGACCGTGCCGCCCACGCGTGGCGCGCCGCTTCGGCGGCCTCGATGGCGCGGCGCGTCTCGGCCGCGCCGAGGTTGGCGACCTCGGCAACGAGTTCGCCGTTGGCCGGGTTGTAGACCGGGAACGTGCTGCCGTCGTCGGCGTCGACCCATTCGCCGTTGATGTAGGCCTGCGTGCGCAAGAGGCCCGGGTCGCTCAGCGACCAGTCGGAGCTGGCTGTCTTCAGTGCTTCAGACATCGAATCTGCCCTGTGTTGGCTTGCGGTGATCGAAGAGGTCCATTATCTCATGAAACAGATTCGTGTTTATTGAGATAATTTCGCGGCTTATAATGAATTTTTTTAATGCCCTGGCGGACCCGAACCATGCTCAGGATCGGCGACAAGCGGATCTCTCTGAAATCCCTGCAAACCTTCGAGTCGGCCGCCGAGCACCTCAGCATGAGCCGCGCGGCCGAGGCGCTCGCGGTCACGCAGAGCGCGATCAGCCACCAGGTGCGCAATCTCGAAAAGGCGCTCGGCACGCCGCTGTTCCGGCGGGCGGGCCGCGGCCTCAAGCTCACGGCCGAAGGCGAGCGCCTCTATCGCAGCGTTCGCGGCGCGCTGCGGGAGCTGCAACGCGACGTGGCCGACCTGGCCGAGGAGACCTTCGACGGCGAACTCACGATCGCGGCGCCGCCGACGTTCACGACGTTGTGGCTGCTGCCGCGCCTTCCCGAATTCCGCGATCGCTATCCGCAACTCAAGTACCGCCTGAAGACGATGCCAGCCCCGGTTCCGGCGGCATTGCCGGATGCCGATCTCGTCGTGCAGTTCGGCACGCATTACTGGCCCGACAAGCGCGTGACGCCGTACATCGACACCAACTACACGCCGTTCTGCGCGCCGCAATTGCTCAGCCGCCGCGCGCGCTTTTTGCCGGCCGACCTCGAAGCCGAGACCCTCATTCACGACGACGCAGGCGAGGCCTGGGCGCGCTGGCTCAGTGCGGTCGGGCTCGGCGGCCTGAGACCGAAGGAAGAAATTTTCGTCGACAAAACGATCGACGCCCTGCATATGGCCCGCATGGGCATGGGTCTCGCGGTCAACGACCAGATCATCACGTCGAGCTGGGTTGACGAGGGCCAGTTGATCCAGCCGTTCAGCCAGCTCGTCGAAAGCTACGAGCAGTTCTACATCGTGACCGACCACGAGCAGGACATGAAACCCGCGGCACAGGAATTCGAGGCC
>JBFJQO010000199.1:0-5077 GCA_041616535.1 Woeseiaceae bacterium
CAAATGGAAACTCGTCTGCGCAAGCTGCTCGTCGAGGCCGCGGAGACGGAGCCGGTCCGGGGCATGATCGAGGAGGCGATCGATGCGACGATCTCGAGCGCGGAACTCGCGGCGCCGGAAAAGCAACAGCTCAAGGCCGAGTTCGACGACTTCCTCGACGAGCTCGGCGACTTCCGGTTCGCACTCTGCCGGCCGTACTTCACGCTGCCCGAGAAGAAGCAGGCCGGCGGCGGCGGGCTGCTCAGCATCACGATCGATCCATACACCTGCAAAGGCTGCATGGAGTGCGTCGAGGTCTGCAACGACGACGCGCTCAGACCCGTGACGCAGACCGCGGATTCGATCCGCTCGCTCAGGAAGAACTGGGATTTCTGGCTCGACCTGCCGAACACGCCGCAAAAATACATTCGCGTCGACAACCTCGAGGAGGGGATCGGCGCGCTGGAAACCATACTGCTCAACAAGGACGCC
This sequence comes from Woeseiaceae bacterium, assembly GCA_041616535.1. Taxonomy (GTDB): domain Bacteria; phylum Pseudomonadota; class Gammaproteobacteria; order Steroidobacterales; family Woeseiaceae; genus UBA1847. The sequence continues at coordinate 472 of JBFJQO010000199.1, forward strand.
TACCTGCCATTCGCAAGCGGCGACGGCGCCTGCCTGGGCTGCTCGGAAAAGACCGTCATCCACCTGTTCGTGGCGACCGTCGAGTCGCTGATGCAGCCGCGGGTCGAAAAACACCTTGCGCACATCAATGAACTCATCGCGAAACTCAAGAAGCACGTGCAGCTCAGGCTCGTCGGCGAAATCGATCTCGGCGACAGCGCGGATATTTCGACCGTCCTCGAAGAATCGTCGAATGGTGATCTGACGCTCGCGAAGATCGCGGGCACGATCGAAAAAATGCACGAGGCGAAGCCCATCGACCGCGAATGGCTGCGCCAGGCGACCGAACTGATCGCGAAACTGACCGACCTCAAGTGGCGTTACGAGAAAGGCACGAGCGGGAAGGGCAGGTCGAGCATGGGAATTACGAACGCGACGGGGTGCACCTCGGTCTGGGGCAGCACGTTCCCGTTCAATCCTTATCCGTTTCCGTGGGCGAACCACCTGTTCCAGGACAGCGTGTCCATGGCGATGGGGCTTTTCGAAGGGCACATGGCGAAGATGGCCGAGGGCTTCAGGACGATCCGGATCGCCGAGCGCATGCTCGAAGACAACTACGACGCCGCCCGCGACGCCGAGGAATTCCGCTACTTTTCCTGGCAGGATTTCACCGACGAGGAGTTCAACCTGTGCCCGCCGGTCGTCGCAATCGGCGGCGACGGTGCGATGTACGACATCGGTTTCCAGAACCTGTCGCGCGCGATGATGGCGGGCAAGCCCGTCAAGGTCGTTGTCGTCGATACGCAGGTCTACTCGAATACGGGCGGCCAGGCGTGTACGTCCGGGTTCTTCGGGCAGATTTCCGACATGGCCCAGTTCGGCAAGGCGATCCGGGGCAAGGAAGAAGCGCGCAAGGAAATCGGCCTCATAGCGATGGCGCACCGCACGACCTACTTCATGCAGTCGACGATGGCCTACGCGAACCACATGATCGAGGGATTCGTTGAGGGATTGATGTCGCGGCGGCCCGCGCTTTTCAACCTGTACACCTCGTGCCAGCCCGAGCACGGCATCGGCGACGATATGGGCCACCACCAGGCGAAACTCGCGGTGGAATCGCGCGCCTACCCTTTGTACCGCTACGACCCGGACCGCGGCAGCACGGTCGCGGAGTGCCTCGACCTCGACGGCAACCCGGCGATGGACCGCGACTGGCCCGTCGTGAACATCGACTACGTCGAACGCGGCCGCCGGAAATCGATGCAATTGCCGACGACGTTCGTCGACTTCGCCGTTACCGAGACGCGGTTTCGCAAGCACTTCCGCAAGGTGCCGCGCGATGCGTGGCACGAGAACATGGTGTCGGTCGCCGAATACCTCGACCTCGATGCGGACGAGCGCGAGGACAAGGTGCCGTATGCGTGGGCGCTGGACGCGAAGCAGCAGCTCAGCCGCCTGCTCGTCGACGAGTCGATGATTCGCTCGGCCGAAGAGCGGCGCCAGTTCTGGGTCATGCTGCGGGATCTCGGGGCCAAAGAGGAAACGGCGCCCGTCGTCGACGAGGGAACCATCGAATCCCGGGTCCGGCAGGAAGTCGTGCACAAGATCGCGTCGGGCCTGATGGGGCTCGTCGGCGGCGGCGATGCCGCGGGCCTCGCGGCTACGCTCGGCGCGGGGGCGCTCCCGGAAACACCGCCACCGGAGGCGGCGCCGGGCGCCACGGCAGAGGCAGAGCCGGTTCCGGAGGCCGCGGCAGGCGATTACATGGCGCCGTGGATCGATACCGACGACTGCACGGCCTGCGACGAATGCATCATCATCAATCCGCAGATTTTCGCTTACAACGAGGACAAGAAAGCGGTCATCAAGGATCCGGACGGCGGTCCGTACCGCGACCTGGTCAAGTCGGCCGAAAAGTGCACGGCGCAAATCATACATCCCGGGCTGCCGCGCGAGCGTGGCGCGAAGGACATCGACAAATGGATAAAGCGCGGCCAGAAATTCAACTAGCTCGGACAGTTCGCGAGTCGCCGCGCGACAGGGGCGCGGGCTGATGCTGGACATCGTGCGCAGAAATTCGTTCAGCCACGGCGTTCATCCGCCCGACCACAAGGACGAGACGAGCCACCTTGCGATCCGTCGTTTTCCGTTCGCGCCGCTTCTGATCGTGCCGCTGAGTCAGCACCTCGGCAAGCCGGCGAGGGCGATCGTCCGCCAGGGGCAGGAGGTCGTGCGCGGACAGACGATCGGTGAGGCCGACGGCTTCATGTCCGTCGCCATGCACGCGCCCGCATCCGGCATCGTCAGGAAGATCGCGCTTGCACCCACGATCGCGGGGACGATGGTCGAGAGCGTATTCATCGCGCCGCACCCGGCCTCGTCACAGGAAGTCGGCGACGGCACTCCCTGCGACGTCGATACCGCCACCGCCGACGAAATCGTGGCGGCGATCCAGAAGGCCGGGGTGGTCGGCCTGGGCGGCGCGGCATTTCCGACCCACGTGAAGCTCAAACCTCCCGAAGGCAAGCATATCGACACGTTGATCGTCAACGGAGTGGAGTGCGAGCCGTACCTGACGACCGACCACCGCGTCATGCTCGAACAGACCGACGACATCTATACGGGCATCCGCTACCTGCTGCGCGCCACGGGCGCACCGCGGGCTATCGTTGCCGTCGAGGCAAACAAGAAGGATGCCGCCCGGCGCCTCGAAACCTGCAGGCCCGGCGACATGCCCGTCGACATCCGCATCAGCCCCGTCAAGTATCCGCAGGGCGCCGAGAAGCTCGTCATACGTGCGTTGCTGGGCCGCGAGATTCCCTCGGGGGGGCTGCCCATCGACGTGCATGCGATTTGCGTCAACGTGGCAACGACGGCCGAAATCGGTCGGCTGCTGCCGCACGGCCGGGGCATCCAGGAACGCGTGATCACGATCGGCGGTTCCGGCATCGAGCGCAAGGGCAACTACCGCATCCCGATCGGCACGCCGGTTCGGTTTGCGCTGGCCCAGACCGGGGCGGCCGCCGATCTTTCTAGGGTATTCCTCGGTGGTCCGATGATGGGGCCCGCCGTCTCCGACCTCGACATTCCGATCACCAAGGGAACGTCCGGGATCACGGCGTTCACGGCGAGCGAGGCCGCCGCGGCGACGGGACACGTCAGGGAGTATCCGTGCATCCACTGCGCGCGCTGCGTCGAGGCCTGTCCGCTGTTTCTCAACCCGTCGCAACTGGGATTGCTGGCGAAGCACGAGCAATACATGAAGATGGCCGACGAATTCAGCCTCATGGATTGCTTCGAATGCGGCGCCTGTTCCTATGTCTGTCCCTCGCATATCCCGCTCGTGCAGCACTTCCGGCTGGCGAAGAAGATGGTCAGAAAACTCGCTGCGCCGGCATGAAGCGGGAATCCGGAATCCTGGAGATCGGCTCGTCGCCTCACGTCACGAGCGGGGCGAGCGTCGACGTGATCATGCGCAACGTCGTGCTCGCGCTGCTGCCGGTCGCAGCGTTTTCCGTGTACGCGTTCGGTGCGGCGGCGGCGCTCGTTCTGGCGACCGCGTCGATGAGCTGCGTCGCTACCGAGCACATCCTCTGCCGCTTGATGCGCGAGCCGAGCAGCGTCGATGACTGGTCGGTCGCGATCACGGGGCTGCTGTACGGCCTGACGCTGCCGCCGGACCTCGCACTGTGGATGGTGGCACTCGGCGGCGTATTCGGAGTTGCCGTTGCCAAGACCCTGTTCGGTGGATTGGGCAGCAATGCATTCAATCCCGCGCTCGTGGGGCGTGCATTTCTGCAGGCGGCGTTTCCGCAGGCGATGACGCACTGGTCGCTGCCGTTTGCGGACTCGCGTTTCGCCGATTTGCCGGCCTCGACGCTCGCGTTGCCGTTCGCCGAACCCGCCTATGATGCCGTGACCGCCGCGACGCCGCTCGCGCGCATGAAGTTCGAGGGGGCCGGGTCGGCGGCCGGGGAACTCGCCTTCGGCCTCACGTCGGGCTCGGCCGGCGAGACCTGCGCGGTGCTGATCGTCCTCGGCGGGCTGTATCTCGTCGCCCGCAACATGATGAACTGGCGGATTCCCGTGTCCATTCTCACAACCGTCGGCCTCCTTGCCTGGGCGTTCAACAGCTACGATCCGGCGTCCTACGGCGGACCGGTCTTCATGCTGCTCTCGGGCGGCCTCATGCTCGGCGCCGTGTTCATGGCCACCGACATGGTCGCATCGCCGATCACGAATGCGGGGTGCTGGATCTACGGGATGCTCATCGGCGTTATCGTGCTCGTGATCCGCTACTGGGGAGGCATGCCCGAGGGGGTCATGTACGCAATCCTGCTGGCGAACGCCGTGTCGCCGCACATCGATCGGCTGATACAGCCGCGCGTATTCGGCACGGGCCGGGTGACGCAATGAACGTGCCCGAGCCGGTCGCCGAGCCGCCGACTTCGGCCTGGTCCATGTACCGGGCGATCGTCGGTATTGGCGCGATGTGTGCACTGCTCATCGTCGCCGTTTATGAGTTGACCGCGGCGCCGATCCGCCTGAACCAGCAGCGGTTCCTCGCCGCGGCCGTGGCCGAGGTGCTGCCGGCGGCCCGTTCGACGCAGGCGGTTGCGATTCGCGA
>JBFJQO010000200.1:0-4974 GCA_041616535.1 Woeseiaceae bacterium
CAACTTGATGTCGGACGGGAACGTCGACACGGCCTCGCCGAGGTCCGCCGCCGTCGCCGGGCTGATCGTCGTGTCCACCGGTTCGTCCCACTCGGTGTGCAGGAACGGCGACCAGTCGACCGTGAACTCGTCACCGATCATGCCGAGGCTGGATCTCGGCACGGGCTCGCCGCGGTCGAGACGGTCGCGGTAGGCGTCCTGCAACTCCGCCGCCGTCGTCGAGCCGATGACGCCGCGCTCCTCGAGGTGATCGGCGTACATCGTGCGCGTCGTTTTGTGACCCTTGATGCGCCCGTACATGATCGGCTGGGTCGCGGACGGCTCGTCCGCCTCGTTGTGCCCATGGCGCCGGTAGCAGACGAGGTCGATGACGACGTCTTTCTTGAATTTCTGCCGGTACTCGAGCGCGAGGCGCGCAACGAACAGTACCGACTCGGGATCGTCGCCGTTGACGTGGAAGATCGGCGCCTCGATCATCTTGGCGACGTCGGAACAGTAATCGGTAGAGCGCGCGTCGCCGGGACGGCTCGTCGTGAACCCGATCTGGTTGTTGACGACGATATGGACGGTACCGCCGGTGCGGAAGCCGTTGATCTGCGACATCTGGAACGTCTCGGTCACGACGCCCTGGCCGGCGAATGCGGCATCGCCGTGAACGAGCACGGGCAGGACTTCCTGCCGCTCGAGGTCACCGCGACGCTGTTGCCTGGCCCGCACCGAACCCTCCACGACCGGGTTGACGATTTCGAGGTGCGACGGGTTGAACGCGAGCGCGATGTGTACGTTGCCGCCCGGCGTCTTCATGTCGGCCGAGAAACCCTTGTGGTATTTCACGTCACCCGAGCCGCGCAGTTCCTCGAGGTCGTACTTGCCTTCGAATTCCTCGAACAACTCCTCGGGGTTCTTGCCGAGGATGTTCACAAGCACGTTGATGCGCCCGCGATGCGCCATGCCGATGACGATTTCCCGGATCCCGGACGCGCCGCCCTGCTGGATGATGTCGTCGAGCATCGGGATCAGGCTCTCGCCACCCTCGAGCGAAAAGCGTTTCTGACCGACATAACGTGTATGCAGGTAACGCTCGATGCCCTCGGCGCTCGTCAGTTGCTCGAGCGTCCAGACGCGTTCCTCGTCGGTCAGGTGATCCTGCGCCGCGCCCTGCTCGAAACGCCTGCGCAACCACAATCGTTCGCGGGCGCGCGAGATGTGGGCAAATTCGATGCCGACCTTGCCGCAGTAGATGGCCTTCAGCAGCGCCAGGATATCGCGCAATTTCATGCGCTCGTTGCCGGTTCCCGCGAGTCCGCCCGTGAAGAACTCGGTGTCCATGTCGGCCTCGGTGAGCCCGAGATAGTCGAGCTTCAGCACGCCCGGCACGCGTCGCTCCATGAGGCCCAGCGGATCGATATCGGCAATCTGGTGGCCGCGCAGGCTGTAGACCTGGATCAGTCGGGCAACCGCAGCCTGCTTCTCGCCGGAACTGACCGGCTTGCCTTGCGAACGCGTTGCGACCCTGCCGGCACGGCGCCCGTCTTGCGCTTCGGCGAGCAATTCGTCGCGGATTTTCGAGTGCATGATCTCGGCGTCGGGGTCGCCCAGCGAGGCGAAATAGTCGCGCCAGCCTGCCGGTACCGAATCGGGTTCCTCGAGGAACGCTTCATAGAGGCGCTCGACGGCGCCGGCATTGGCGCCGAACAATGGCGTGGACGCGAGTTGTTCCTTGATAGAAGTGCTCATTGTTTCAATGACTTGCGGTTCGCACCCGGGCGTCGCGCAACGCCTCGTCGACCGGGCCCAAAAAAGGGGCGCTAGTTTAGCCCAAGCGCCCCGTCAGGGGAATCCGACGATGGTAACCAGCTGCCTCTACATCAGGCGGAACAGGTTCACGAGTTCGTAGCAAACGAGACAGGCGTAGAACGTGAAGAACGTTGTCAGGAACAACCCGGTCCGGAACCGGTTGAGAAAGCGTGCCTTGGCGAGGAACACGAGGACGAATATGCCGAACGCGGTCATCGCCAGCTTGGTGCTCGTGAACATCGCGGCGCCGTATGCCATCACGGCGTTCATGACCGGGTTGGCCTCGATCATGCCGCGCTCGATCAGCAGCAGCGTCAGGAATGCATCCGCACAGGAAAGCAGCATCGTGCCCGTCGCGAGGAAAAACAGCCAGGGATGGTGCCAGTCGAGAAAAATGACCTCGGTATCCGCCTCGCGCCGATGCTCGTGGCGCCGCGACAACGCGAATCCAAAGACGACAGTGCGCCAGGTGAACCGGCGTCGGTCCGCCAGGGCGCGTTGCTCGTCTATTGCTGGGCTGTATTCCATGAGTCCTGCCGTGTCCCTTTAATCATTCTTAATTAGTCGCCGCCGTGGCGTCCAGCAAATACGCGATCAGGTCGTTTCGGTCGCCCTGGTCGTGCACGCCCGCAAAGGTCATCCGGTTGCCGGGAAGAAAACGCCCCGGCTGCGCCAGCCAGGCGTCCAGTGCTGACGGCGTCCAGACGAAATCGGCATTGCGCATGACGGCCGAATACTCAAAGCCGGCGTGCGTGCCCGCCTTCCTGCCGAAGAACCCGTGGAGTGCCGGCCCGACCATATTGCGTCCGCCCTTGTCGAGACTGTGGCAAGCCTTGCATGTCTGCGCCTGCCGCTCCCCCCGCGACGGGCTCGCCGATGCATACGGCTCGGCGGCCAGGTATTCCCCCGGGGACAGGACGACCTGGTCGCCCAACGTGGCAGCGGTCTGGAGTGGAGCCGCGCCTGACCCGGTTCCAGATTCGTCGTTTTTCTTCCCGCAGCCGGCGACCAGCGCCGCCAGCACTGCGGTGGCCAGCAGCCCGAAGAGCGTCTTCAATGCCAACCCTCAAAGCGTTTGCCAGCAACCAATATAGAGCAATTTACATACCAACGTCGCATCGAGTTGATTTGATGCGCATTTTGCCCCGCAGGTTCCCGCGGGCCGGTCCCGGGTTGTATAAAAGCCCGACAGTTTTCGCGGCCGATTTGGGGGTGGCGCGGAATTCGGGCAATAATTGACGCCACCACGAGATCGTGAGCGAGATATGTAATGAAGGCTTACACCGGCGTCTCGCCGAGCGGCGAGGCGGTTCACTTCGTCGACAGTAAACGCTGGCTCTGGCTGTTGTCGGTGGCCTACCCGCTGCAGGCGCTCGTTCCGATCTGGCTGCATGCCTTGACGGGCCACGAAGCCTGGTTCGTGCTGCCGTTCGTGTCGAACTACGTGCTCGCGCCCGCGCTCGACTGGGTGATCGGCGAAGACAGGAACAACCCGCCCGATGCCGTGATCATGCAGCTCGAGCAGGATCGCTACTACCGCTACCTGACTTACATCGTGGTGCCGCTGCATTTCGTCACCTTGATTGTCTGCGCCGCCTATGCGACCACGCAGGGGCTGAGCTGGTGGGCGTTCCTGCTGCTCGCCATGGTCGCAGGCATGACGGCCGGGCTCGCCATCAATACCGGCCATGAGCTCGGCCACAAGAACTCGAGAATCGAGAAGACGCTGGCGAAGATCGTGCTCGCCTTGCCCGCCTACGGTCACTTCACGGTCGAACACAATCGCGGGCATCACCTGCTCGTCTCGACACCCGAGGACGAGGCCAGCGCGCGCATGGGTGAGAGCATCTATCGTTTCGCGATGCGCGAAATACCGGGCGCGTTCCGGCGGGCCTGGAAGATCGAACGCGACAGGCTTCGCTCGCGCGGCCTGCCGCTCTGGCACTACAGCAACCCGATTCTGCAGTCCTATGCCCTCAGCGCGCTGATCGCGGTGGCGCTGATCGCCGCGTTCGGCTGGCTCATCGTGCCGTTCCTGGTCATTCATCACGCGTTTGCGTACTGGCAGCTGACGAGTGCCAATTACATCGAGCACTACGGCCTGTTGCGGAAGAAAACGGCCAAGGGCCGCTATGAGCGCTGCGAGCCGCACCACTCCTGGAACTGCAATTTCGTCTTCAGCAATCTCGTGCTGTTTCATCTCGAACGTCATTCCGACCATCACGCGAATCCGTTGCGGCGCTACCAGTCACTGCGGCACTATCCCGACCTGCCGCAGCTGCCTAACGGCTATTTCGGCATGTACGTGCTCGCCTGCGTCCCGGCGCTCTGGTACCGCGTCATGGACAAACGGCTCATGGCGCTTCCCCACATCGACGGGGATCTCGACAAGGTGAACATCGACCCGCGCGCCAGGCCGTCGATCTTCCTGAAATGGGGGCGCGACAAGATGGAGGAACCGACCTTCACGGACCTCGAAGGCATCTAGGCGGGGACGTTTCCGGGGACTCTGCCGACATTTCCGGCAAGCGGTCCGGCCGGACGGCCGGTATCGTGGTCCGGATGAAGCTGTCGCCGCCGCCCGGAAAACACGTCGTCGCCGTCCTGCTCGCCTCGGTCGCGGCATTGATCGCACGGGCCTGGCTGCAGATCGAACTCGCCAGGGCCGGTTACGATGCAGCACTGGCCGGCGATCTCGCCTACTTCGTCGTCCCGCCCATCCTGCTGCTGCTGTTATTCCCGGTACTCTCGAGAGACCGGGTGTTCGTCCGCGCGCAGTTTCGGCGGGAAGACCTGACGGTCGGTGTCGTGTTGTTCGCGGTCGCCATCGGTATCCTCGTGCGCATCGCCTGGCACGCGCAAATCGTCGCCGGCGTCGCATTCGGCGTCACCTCGTTTGACGCGCCGACCGTCAACCAGGCCGCCATTGCGCTCGACTGCCCGCCCGCATCGCTTATTCTGCTGTCGCTCGTCGTCTACGCCGGGCTGGTCCCGCTCATCGAGGAACTGGCCCATCGAGCGTACGTCCAGTCCTATTTCGCGCGCTTCGGCCCGCTCGCCGCCATCCTGATATCCACGGCGGTCTTCGTCGCGTTTCACCGGTCGGCCGGCTGGAGTTTCGTGGCACTGGGCGGCATCGTCCTCGGTATCTGCTACTGGCTGACGGCCTCGCTGTGG
>JBFJQO010000201.1:0-4929 GCA_041616535.1 Woeseiaceae bacterium
GAATCCGCCCGCTGAAATCGTGCAGGCCGTGCATTCCTACGGCGGGCTCGTTTTTCACGACATCATCAACCTCCGCCACGCGCGCAAGGCGATCGGGCAGGGTGTCGATGGCGTCATCGCCGTCTGCGCCGGTGCCGGCGGCCATGCCGGGCCGCTCAGCCCGTTTGCGCTGGTCGGCGAGATCCGCAAGGAATTCGACGGCTGCCTGATCCTGGCGGGCTGTATCTCGCGGGGTGACGACGTACTTGCCGCGACCGCGATGGGTGCCGACCTGGCCTACAGCGGCACGCGCTTCATCGCGACCAGCGAAGCTCGCGCGGTGCCGGACTACAAGGAAATGATCGTCGACAGCGCCGCGGCCGACGTCGTGTATTCTTCCTTGTTTACCGGCGTTCACGGTAACTACCTCGGCGGTAGCATTCGCAACGCGGGCATGGATCCGCACAACCTGCCAGAAGGCAGCAAAAACGACATGGACTTCGAGAAAGCGACCGAGAGCGATTCGAAGGCCTGGAAGGACATCTGGGGCGCGGGCCAGGGCGTCGGCAACATCGACGACGTGCTGCCGGCGCGCGACGCCGTGATGCGGTTCGAGAAGGAATACCGGGCGGCGCTAGAACGGGTGAACGCGGCCTGACGTGCATACGGTCCTCTGGTCCTATTTCTTCGTTGCCGTCGGTGGTGCGCTCGGCGCGATCGCACGATTCGCGCTGAATGTGTTCCTGCAGCGCGACGTCGCGTTCCCGTGGGGCACGCTCGGCGCCAACCTGCTCGGCTGCCTCGTCATGGGGATGCTGGCCCACCTGATTGCGCACTCGCAGTGGTTCAACGAGGCGGGCTTCATCCCCGACCAGTACCGGTTGCTGTTCGCGATCGGGTTCTGCGGCAGTTTCACGACACTGTCGACGATGGTCATGGAGCTCAACACGATGTTGCAGCGCAACGAGCTGTTCTACTCGTTCGCGTACCTGTTCAGCACGCTCGTCGGCGGTTTCGCCTGCTTCTATCTCGGCTTCGCTATTCTGCGCTCGCTTCGAGCAGTGCTGTAATCCGCTGCAGCCACTCCTCGTGCTCGGGCTTCATGAGCACGGAGCGCAGGCAGGTCGTCGTTTCGCTGTCACGCCGGAGATCGGGCGCATAGCGGCGCACGAAGTCCGTCGGCAGCTCGATCAGTGCGAGGTGCAGCTCGCGCCGGGCGGCCTGGTCGAACACGGCCTGCGCGCGCCGTGACGACGCGCTCGCCGTGTCGGCATTGACGACGAAGGTCACGATATCGAGTTCGGGTTCGGCCAGCGGCGAGAACGACGGGCTCGCGTGCAGGTAGCGCCATAGTCCGCGAGCCGCACGCAGCCCGGCATCGAGCCCGTGTGCGAACGCGCCGCCGTGCTCCGGGGGCAGGAGCCGGTGCGTGGCCCAGAGGGCCACGGCCGACGCACCGGCACGCGAACACTCCAGCGTGATTTCGCCCATGTGCAGGTCGCCCGAGCTGAAATAAGTGTAGGGCGAGTCGTGCTGGTAGAAGCGGCCGACGGACGGATCGCGAAACAGCACGCAGCCGCAGCCGTAGGGTTGCAGGCCGTGCTTGTGCGGGTCGATGACGATCGAGTCCGCCGCTCCGAGCGCGTCGAACACGGCACGTGCCGCGTCGCCGATTTCGCGCGTGAGGCCGAAATAACCGCCGTACGCCGCGTCGGCGTGCAGGCGGAACTCGTAACGCGCGCGCAGCTCGAGGATTTCGGGCAGCGGGTCGAGCGCGCCGAGCCCGGTCGTGCCGATCGTCGCGACGACCGTGCCGACGTCCCCGGCCGCCAGCAGGTCCTCGAGCGCAGCGACGTCCATACGGCCGCGGTCATCGATCGGGACACCCGCGAACGGGATGCCGAGGACCTCGCTGAGCCGGCTATGCGTGTAATGCGCCATCGACGATGCGACGATTGTCTTTCCGGGGTGCAGGTTGCCGGCGACCCACAGCGCTTCGAGGTTGGCCATCGTGCCGCCGCCCGCGAGATGCCCGAGTGGCGCGTCCCAGCCGAACAGGCCACCAAGGTCCCGAACGCACTCCTTTTCCATCGCCGAACTCGCGCGCCCGCCGTCGAGCGCGTGATTGTTGGGATTGACCCACAACGACATCGCGTACGCGAGGCGGGCGACCGGGTGCGGGGGCTTGAGCATCTGCCCGGCGTACTGCGGGTGGAAGTAGGGGTAGTTGTCCTGCATGCGCGTCGCGACGTCGTCGAGCACCCGCGCCAGAGCGTCCTCGTCGAGGTCGGGCGTAAACTCGGGCAGTGCCGCCGCGCCTTCGTCGAGGCGCTCGAGGGCGCCTCGCAGAAGGTCCAGTTCTCTCGTGTTGATCATCGGTATTCCGGTTCCCGTTGCCGCGCAGCTTACCGTAAACTGACGCAATGGACCTGATCGCCCTGGCCGTGCCGTTCTTCCTGGCGGCGATCATCATCGAACTGATCGTCAACCGCCGCCGCAGGACCGGCTATTACCGCTACAACGATGCCATCAACAGCATCAGCGCCGGCATGCTCGACACGACGCTCGGTTACTTCACCAAGTTCCTGCCGCTGCTGGGGTGGGGCTTCGTGATGCAGAACCTCAAGCTGATCGACATGCCGCTCGCGTGGTTCGACGCTTCGCCGCGCGGCATTGCACTGTGGATTACGGCGGCCGTTGCCTGGGACTTTTTCTACTACTGGTTCCACCGCTTCAGTCACGAAATCTCGGTCCTCTGGGCGGCGCACGCGGTGCACCACCAGAGCGAGGAATACAACCTGTCCACGGCGCTGCGGCAGACGAGCACAGGCTTCCTGTTCGGCTGGATTTTCTACCTGCCGCTGTTCGCGCTCGGGTTCCCGTTCGAGGTGCTCATCACGGTCAGCGCGGTCAACCTGATCTACCAGTTCTGGGTGCATACGCGCCTCATCGGCCGGCTCGGTCCGCTCGAGGCGGTCATGATGACGCCGTCGCACCATCGCGTGCACCATGCCCAGAACGAGCGCTACATCGACAAGAACTACGGCGGCATGTTCATCGTCTGGGACCGCCTGTTCGGCACCTACGAGCCCGAGCGCGACGAGGAGCCCGTCGTCTTCGGCGTGCGCCGGCCGCTGGCGAGCTGGAACCCGTTCTGGGCCAACCTGCAGGTCTACGACTACCTGCTGTTCGATGCGCGCAAGGCGCGGCGCTGGCGCGACAAGATCGGCGTCTGGTTCCGCCGCACGGGATGGCGGCCGGCCGACGTCGAGGCTCGTTACCCGAAGCAAAACGTCGATCTCGACGACTTCGAGAAATTCGACCCGGCCGTGCCGGTGGGCATTCGCCATTACGCCGTAGGCCAATTCGTCGTGGCGATCGCCCTCGTGCTGTGGATCGGCGAGGTTTATGCGAAAGAGGGCGCGCTGGCCGTGCTCGTGCCGTGCGTTGCGCTCTGGTTGCTGCTCGGCTCACTCGGCATGCTCAACGAAGGCAGGCCGCGGGCACGCGGCTTCGAGACGATGCGCCTGCTGCTGCTCGTGCCGGCCAGCGTCATTACAGTGCATCTCCTGGGGCCCGGCCTCGGTCCGGGCGCCTGGGCCGCGATGGCGGCCTACGTGCTGAGTTCCACCTTGTGGCTCGCAAATATTCCAAAAATAAATACTTTAAAAACAATAAGTAATATCGAATAGTTGAGGTTATTTCGATGAGTGATCGCAAGACAATCAGTTCGGGCGCTCCGTGGGAGGCCCGCGTTGGTTATTGCCGCGCCGTGCGGACGGGGCCGCACATCTCGGTATCGGGAACCGCGCCGGTCGGGACCGACGGTAAGGTGATCGGCGTCGGCGATCCCTACACGCAGGCGCAGCGCTGCATCGAGATCATCGCTGCCGCATTGGCCGAGGCCGGCGCCGGCCTCGAACACGTGGTGCGCACGCGCATGTTTGTCACCGACATCAGCCAGTGGGAAGCCATCGGCCGCGCGCACGGCGAAGCGTTCGGCGATATCCGTCCGGCGACCTCGATGGTCGAGGTGTCGGCCCTGATCGACCCGGACATGCTGGTCGAGATCGAGGCCGACGCGTTCGTCGACTGACGCGCAGTCAATCCGCCCGGCGGTGCCAGGTCTCGGTGCGCCCGATCAACGAGATTCCGATGAAGCCGCGCACTTTGAGCGTGTCGCGATCGAGCAGTTTCAGTTTGCAACGGTAGGTCTTGCCGCTGTTCGGGTCGTAGATGAAGCCGCCCGACCACCGGCCGTCGCCGTCATAGCGGAAGCCCGAGAAGATATCGAGACCGATGAGAGCTCGATCGCGCAGCTTCGGGTCCGGGTTCCGGACGTCGGTCGTCGGACGCTCGGGGTCGTCGTTGGGCGATCCGACGATCCGCGCGCTGATCGAGGTGTCAGTCACCTCGATCCGGATGAGGCCGTCGCCGTCGCCCGAAAGCCACGTGCCCTCGATATCCGCCGGGCTTGCGCTCGCGGCGGACGCGGCCAGCACGGCCAGGGCTACGAGCAATCCCGTCGTCGATCTCATAGTATGGCCCTTTCCGTTTACCCCCGGACCGTATCACGGTGGCACGCCGCAGAACGCGTATTTCGGCCGGCGAGGCGCGCCGCATCGCCCTGGCGGCACAGGGCTTCGATCGCGCCCGCCCGGCGTCGGCCGACGACGTGCGGCACTACCGCCGCGCGATGCACGCGATCGGCGTGCTGCAACTCGACTTCGTCAACGTTCTTTTGCCCGCGCACTTCCTGATGATCTGGTCGCGGCTCGGGTGCTACGACCGGCTGCGCTTCGAGCGGTTCCTCTACGATTCCGGGGAATTCACGGAGCAGTGGGCCCACGAGGCGTCGGTCGTGCGCGTCAGCGACTGGCCGCTCCTCGAACACCGCCGCCGCGCCTGGACGCCCTGGAAACGCAATCCGCTGCGCACGCTCAGGGATCC
>JBFJQO010000202.1:0-4927 GCA_041616535.1 Woeseiaceae bacterium
CTCGCAGCCGCGCCCGAACGGGGCCGCCGCGGCAAGAAGAAGACCGAAACCAAGAAAAAGGCCACGAACAAGAAGACCAGGAAGAAAGCGGCAAAGAAAAAGAAAGCGAAAAAGAAGGCCACGAAGAAAAAGAAATGAAAGCCCTGACGGTCGCAACCGACGTCCTGCTGCGCGGCGGCGTCATTGCGTACCCGACCGAGGGCGTCTTCGGGCTGGGCTGCCTCCCCGACGACACAATCGCGCTGCGGCGCATCATCGACATTAAGCAGCGTGACGCCGGCAAGGGAATGATCCTTATTGCCGCCGATGCGGCGCAACTCGAAGGCTGGGCCCAATTGCCCGACGGCACCGTTCTGCCCGCCCCCGATCCCGAGCAGCCGATTACGTGGATCGTTACGCCGGGTCCGCGCGTGACATCCCTGTTGCGCGGCGAGCACGAGACGATCGCCGTGCGCATCACGACCAACCCGACGGCCAGGGCGCTGTGCGCGGCCGTAGACTCACCGCTGGTGTCAACGAGCGCGAACCTGAGCGGCAAGCCCGTGGCCCGCAACCGCTATGTCCTGCGCCGCCAGTTCGCGGGCGTTGTAGACTACATCGTCCCGGGCGACTGCGGGCCGGCATCGGGCCCGTCGGAAATACGGGACTTCGCGAGCGGACACGTACTGAGACCCCGACAACCATGAGCGACATCGACGCCGTCCGGCATTACCTCACCGGCCTGCAGAACCGCCTGTGCGCCGAACTCGAAACCCTCGACGGCAAGGCGCACTTCGCCAAGGACGCGTGGCAACGGCCAGGCGGCGGCGGCGGCGAAAGCCGCGTGCTGTCCGACGGCGCCGTCTTCGAACAAGCCGGCGTCGGGTTTTCCCACGTGTTCGGCCACGAGATGCCGCCGTCCGCGACGAAGAACCGCCCGGAACTCGCCGGCAAGGCCTTCCAGGCCGTCGGCGTGTCGCTCGTGCTGCACCCGCACAATCCCTACGTGCCGACGACGCACGCGAATTTCCGGTTTTTCACGGCCGGAAAGCGTAAGCCCGTCTGGTGGTTCGGCGGCGGCTTCGACCTGACGCCGTATTACCCGTTCCACGACGACGTCGTGCACTGGCACACCGTGGCGAAGTCCGCCTGCGACCCGTTCGGCGAGGAGCTGTATCCGCGCTTCAAGCAATGGTGCGACGAGTATTTCTTTCTGAAGCACCGCGGCGAAACTCGCGGCGTCGGCGGTCTGTTCTTCGACGATTTCAACGGGCTCGGCTTCGAGCGCAGCTTCGAGTTCGTACAGCGCGCCGGCGACGCCTTCCTCGCCGGCTACAAGCCGATCGTCGAGAAGCGCCGCTCGCATCGATATGGCGAACGGCAGCGCGAGTTCCAACTGTACCGACGCGGTCGCTACGTCGAGTTCAACCTGATCTACGATCGCGGGACCCTGTTCGGCCTGCAGTCCGGCGGCCGCACCGAGTCGATCCTGATGTCGCTCCCACCGCGCGTCCGCTGGCAATACAACTGGGCGCCCGAGCCGGGATCGCCCGAAGACGCGCTGTATTCCGATTACCTGCGGCCGCGCGACTGGCTGGCCGAGCCGCGCGCTTAAGGCTCGGTCATCTACTCGCCACGGGGCATCCGTGGTAACGTCCACGCATGGCCTGGATCGAAGAAATCGACGTCGGCGAGTCCGACGGAGAACTCGCCGAAATGTACGACGACCTCGTGCGCAAACGCGGCAAGGTCTCCAACATCCTCAAGGTACACAGCCTCAATCCCGCGGCGATGCGGGACCATCTCGACCTGTACATGACGCTGATGTTCGGCAAGTCCGGGCTCAGTCGCCTCGAACGCGAGGCCATCGCCGTGGTGGTCTCGGCGAACAACGAGTGCGAGTACTGCGTCAATCACCACACCGAGTCGTTGCGCCACCATCTCGACGACGAGGAGACACTCAACATGCTGGCCACGGCCGACGGCCTGGAGACACTCGAGCCGCGGCTCAGCAACATCGTGCGACACGCCGAAAAGCTGACGACTGCGCCCGGGGCGATGACCGAGAGCGATCTCGGTGAGTTGCGCGCAGAAGGCCTGTCCGACAAGGACATTCTCGACCTGACGCTGATCGTCGGCTACTTCAATTTCGTCAATCGCATCGCGATGGGCCTCGGCGTGGAATTCTCCGCGGAAGAAAAGCGCGGTTACCTGAACGACTGACGCCATGAAGATCGTCCGCCTCGTCCTGCTGTGCAGCCTGCTACCGATTTCCGCGGCGATCGGAGCCGAATCGATATTGCGAGACGCCGGCGAGGTGCCCGTGCGGCTGGCAGGGGAAGACGAGCCCGGGCAGACCAAGGTCTATATCGTGCAGTTGCGGTCGCCCTCGGCCGCCGAGCGACAGGCGAAGCTCGCCAAGTCCGCGATGGCCGCGCCGGGCGCCGCGGCGCGGCGCCTGAAAGTCGACCGCAACAACCCGACGGTCCGGGCCTACGTCGCCGAACTCGAGGACGAGCAGGATCGCGTGCTGAGCCGGGCCGGGCCGGGCACGCGCAAGATCTACAGCTATCGCTACGGCCTGAACGGTTTCGCCGCCCGCATGACCGCCTCCCAGGCGCAGAAACTCGAGCACCTGCCCGAGGTTCTCAACGTCTGGGAAGACGAGGTGCGGCCCATGGCCACGCGTTTCAGCCCGGGCTTCCTCGGCCTGTTCGACCCGGACGAGGGACTGCGCAGTGTCGAGGGCCTCGACGGCGACGGTGTCGTCATCGGCATCATCGACAGCGGCATCACGCCCGAACACCCGGCTTTGCAGGCGACACGCGAAGCCGACCGGCCGCGCGCCTGTCGCAGCAGCTGGGGGGAAACCACGCTGCTGGGACGCTGGCTGTGCCGCCGCTACCGCAGGGCGCCCGACGTCGTCGTGTTCGACGAGCCCGAGAACTGGAGCGGCGCCTGCATCGCAGGAGACCGCTTCGCGGCGACCGACTGCAACAACAAGCTCATCGGCGCGCGCTGGTTCATCGACGGCGCGCTCGAGACCGGGCCGATCGACGATGACGAAATCCGTTCGCCGCGCGACGCCGACGGCCACGGCACGCACACGGCCACGACCGCGGCGGGCAATCGCACGAGCGCAGCGATCTTCGGCACGTCGATCGGCGACATCGAAGGCATCGCGCCCAAGGCCCGCATTGCCGCTTACAAGGCGTGCTGGCTGAGGCCCGGCGCGACACGCGCCAGCTGCAATACGTCCGATCTCGCCAACGCGATCGACGCCGCCGTCGCCGACGGCGTGGACATCATCAGCTACTCGGTGGGCAGTTCGCTCGCGCGCACGACGGCGCCCGACGACATCGCGCTGCTCGCGGCCGCGAAAGCCGGGATCCTCGCCGTGGTCGCCGCCGGTAACGAAGGACCGAATCTCGGCACGATCGGCTCGCCGGCCGGTGGTCCCTGGGTCGTCACGGCAGCCGCATCATCGCGCGACGGCGAATCGGACGAGGAGGCGATGGAGATCACTGCACCACCCGGCATCGCGGGCCGCTACGCAGTGCGCGAGGCAATCTTCACGCCGCCGCTCGAAGACGTCGACCCGATCGAGAGTTCGCTCGTGCTCGTCGACGATGACGACACCACGCTCGAGTCGGGCGCCACGGGTTCCGAGGCCGACGCCTGCCAGGCGCTCGTCAACGGCGACGCCGTTAACGGCAAAATCGCGTTCATCCAGCGCACGGGCTGCCGCTTCGACACGATGGTCAAGAACGCGGCCGATGCCGGCGCGGTCGCGGCGCTGATCTACAACATCGCGGGCGACCCGATCGTCATGCACGGCGAGTCCGGCCTTTCGGACATCCCGGCACTGATGATCGGCCAGGCCGACGCGAACCTGATCCTCGCGGAATTCGATGCCGGCAGCGACGTCACGGCCTTGCTCCAGAAGGGTTTCCTACTGACCACGACCGATGCCGGCAACCAGATGGCCACGTTCTCGGCACGCGGACCGGCGCCCATACCCGACGTACTCAAGCCCGACGTGACGGCCCCGGGCATCAATATCCTGGCCGGCTTTTCACCGGACTCCGCGTACTCGACGCCGGGCGAAAACTTCGCTTACCTGAGCGGCACGTCAATGGCGACGCCGCACGTCGCCGGTGTCGCGGCACTCCTGCGCCAGGCGCATCCGGACTGGTCACCGGCCGCGATCAAGTCGGCGCTCATGACGTCGGCTCGCCAGGACGTCACGAGCTCGACCGGCGTGGGCAACGCCAATCCCTTCGATTTCGGCAGCGGCCACATCGTACCCAACAGCGCGCTCAACCCCGGCCTCGTGTATGACATCACGAATGAGGAGTTCGACACCTACTTCGCGGACATGGTCGACGAGGCACGCAACCTGAACCTGCCGACGATCACGATGTCCGCGCTCGCGAGCTCGCAGACGATAACGCGGCGCGTGACCAACGTCAGCGATGAAGCGGGATCGTATACGGTCGAGATTACCGCGCCGCCCGGCATGACGGTCGACGTGGCGCCGAATTCGATCTCGCTCGCCCCCGGCGAGTCGGTCTCGTTCGATGTGACGGCCAACTACGCGTCCGGCCCGCTCGACCTGTGGCGCT
Organism: Woeseiaceae bacterium; assembly: GCA_041616535.1. Classification (GTDB taxonomy): domain Bacteria; phylum Pseudomonadota; class Gammaproteobacteria; order Steroidobacterales; family Woeseiaceae; genus UBA1847. The sequence goes on from JBFJQO010000202.1 coordinate 4,605, forward strand.
TCGGGTCGCTGACGTGGCGGTCCGAGGATCACGCCGTCTACAGCCCGATTGCGGTCAAACCGACCTCGGTGCTGGCGCCGCGGGAAATCACGACGTTCGGCGGCACGGGCTCGCAGAGCTTCGACATCGAATTCGGTTACTCGGGCGCGTACTCGGCCGGCGTGCACGGCCTCAACCTGCCTCTCGTGCTGAACGGCTTCGTCGACAACGACCCGACCAAGACGTTCTCGTTCCGCACCACGGCCGGGGTCACGCAACACGTCATCTCGGTACCGGCCGGCCAGCTCTACCTGCGCTTCGCGCTGTTCGATGCGCTGACCGAC